>JBIKXN010000302.1:0-4955 GCA_044355765.1 Alphaproteobacteria bacterium | reverse complement strand
GATCCAGAAGCGCGTCGCCGAGCATTTCTCGATCCGGCTCGCCGATATGCACAGCCCGCGCCGGGCGCGCGCCGTGGCGCGGCCGCGCCAGGTGGCGATGTACCTGTCCAAGCAGCTGACCTCGCGCTCGCTGCCCGAGATCGGGCGCAAATTCGGCGGCCGCGACCATACGACGGTCATGCATGCCGTGCGCAAGATCGAGGAGCTGCGCGCCTCGGACCACAGCTTCGACGAGGATATCGAGCTGCTGCGCCGCATGCTCGAATCCTGAGCCGGCCGGGCGCGCCTCCGCCGCCATGCGCAGCGTGCTCGTCACCGGCTTCGAGGCCTTCGGCGGCCACGAGGACAACCCGAGCGCGCTGGTGGCTGGCGCCCTGGACGGCCGCGTCATCGGCGGCGCGCGCATCGCCGGACGGACCCTGCCGGTCGATCTGGCGCGGCTGGACGACGCGCTCGCGGCGGTCCTGGCCGAGACCGATCCCGGTGCCGTGCTCGCCTTCGGCCTCGCCGGCACGGAGGCGGTGATCCGGCTCGAACGTGTCGCGCTCAACGTCGCGGATTTCGCCATCCCCGACAACGCCGGCGCCCTGCACCGCAACCGTCCGCTGGAGCCCGGCGGGCCCGCCGCGCGGTTCAGCCGGTTGCCGCTCGAGGCGATCCTGGACGCCGTCCTGGCGGCCGGGATCCCGGCCCGGCTGTCGCAGAGCGCCGGGCTCTATCTGTGCAATGCCGCCATGTACCGGCTCCTGGGGCGTTTACCCCCGGAATTACCCTGCGGATTCATCCATCTGCCGCCACTGCCGGGGCAGATTGCACGGCGGCTGCGCCGCGAGGACGGACGTCCGGCAGAGCACGGCGCCGGCCTCGCCTCGATGCCGCTCGACCTCCAGATCCGGGCCGCGGAAATCGCCGTCGCGACGACCCTGGCCGGCCCGGGGTACGCCGAAAATCTTTTTTAGACTTCAAGCACTTCAGGTATAATCTCCAGTCCCTGACGGCGGTGTGCGGAGCGGCGTTCCGCCGCCACCCCGCAGGGCGGTCCGTCCGGATGGTCCAGACGGGCCGGCGGGTGCCGGCGGCACCGCGCGCCGCGCAGCCACAACCGGAACGCAAGCGAACAGGGTCGCACCCGCGCCATGAAGCTCACCATCGAACGCAGCACGCTCCTCAAGGCGCTCGCCCATGTGCAGAGCGTCGTCGAGCGGCGCAACACCATCCCCATCCTGTCGAACGTGCTGCTCGACGCGCAGAAATCGCGCCTGCTGCTCACCGCGACCGACATGGACATCGCGATCGTCGAAGGCGTCGAGGCCGATGTCGCGCGCGCCGGTGCGGTGACCGTGCCCGCCCACACGCTCTACGACATCGTGCGCAAGCTCGCCGAGGGCAGTCAGGTCGTGATCGAGGCGATCGCCGAGAAGGGCCAGGTGGCGCTGCGCGCCGGCCGCTCCAGCTTCGCGCTGGCCAGCCTGCCGCCGGGCGATTTCCCGCACATGACCGGCGGCGAGCTGCCGCATCGCTTCGAGCTCGCCGCGGCCGAACTCAAGGGCCTTATCGACAAGACGCGCTTCGCGATCTCGACCGAGGAGACGCGCTACTACCTGAATGGCATCTATCTGCATGCGGGGCAGTCGAGCGGCATCGGCGTGCTGCGCGCGGTCGCGACCGACGGCCATCGCCTGGCGCGCGTCGAGATGGCGCTGCCGTCGGGTGCCGACACCATCCCCGGCGTCATCCTGCCGCGCAAGACCGTGATCGAACTGCACAAGCTGATCAGCGAGACCGACGCCTCGGTCGAGGTCACGCTGTCGGAAGCGCGCGTGTGCTTCGCCCTCGGCACGGTGACGCTGACCTCGAAGCTGATCGACGGCACCTTCCCAGACTACGAACGCGTGATCCCGGCCGGCAACGACAAGGTTCTCGAGGTCGACCGGATCGAATTCACCAGCGCCGTGGACCGCGTCGCGACGATCTCGACCGACAAGTCGCGCGCCGTGAAGCTCTCGCTGGGCAAGAACCAGCTGACATTGAGCGCGTCCAGCCCCGATGCCGGCGCGGCCGAGGAAGAGATCGCGGTCCGCTATGCGGGTCCGTCGATCGAGATCGGATTCAACGCGCGCTACCTGCTCGACATCGCCGAGCAGATCGAGGGCGAGGGCGTGCGCTTCCGCCTGGCGGACGCCGCCGCGCCGACGCTGGTCGAGGACATCGCGGATCAGAGCGCGCTCTACGTCCTCATGCCGATGCGCGTGTGAGGGCGATGGCCGCTGCCGCGCGCGCCCCGGAGGCCGTTTCGCGCCCGGCTTCGGCGGCCGATGCGGTGCGTCGGCTGACGCTCGCCGATTTTCGCTGCTACGCGAGGCTGCGCCTCGATCTGGACGCGGCGCCGGTCGTGCTCTGCGGCCCCAACGGCGCCGGCAAGACGGCGCTGCTCGAGGCCGTGTCGCTGCTGGCGCCTGGGCGCGGACTGCGCCGCGCCGCGCTGGGCGATCTCGCGCGGCGCCCGCCCGAGGGTGCCGTCGCCGGTCCATGGTCGGTCTCCGCCGTGGTCGACACGGCGAGCGGCGAGACCGCGCTGGGAACCGGCCAGGACCCCGCCGGGGGCGAACGCCGCGTGCTGCGCGTCGACGGCCAGCCCGCGCGCGGGCAGAAGACGCTCGCCGACCGGCTGGCGATCGCCTGGGCGACGCCGGAGCAGGACCGTCTGTTCCTCGATGGACCGTCGGCGCGGCGGCGGTTCCTGGACCGCCTGGTGCTGGGTTTCGCGCCGGGCCATGCCGCCGAACTGGCGGCCTACGAACATTGCCAGCGCGAGCGCGCGCGGCTGCTCGCCGAAGGTGCCGGCGACGAATCCTGGCTCGCCGCGCTCGAGGACGGCATGGCGCGGCACGGCATCGCCGTCGCGGCGTCGCGCCGCGCCGTGGTGGCGCGGCTCGATGCCGCCGCGTCCGAGGGCGCCGGTCCGTTTCCGGCGGCGCGCCTGGCGCTCGCCGGCGCCACCGACCGGCTGCTCGAGACGATGCCCGCGCTCGCGGCCGAGGACAGGCTGCGCGCCGCGCTCGCCGCCTCGCGCGCCCTCGACGCCGCCCAGGGCGCGACAGCGCACGGGCCGCATCGCAGCGATCTGGACGTCCGCTTCGCCCGCAACGGACTCGCCGCTGCCGAGGGATCGACCGGCGAGCAGAAGGCGCTGGTGCTGTCGATCGTCCTCGCCAACGCGCGCGCGCTTGCCGGCGAGCGTGGCCGCCCGCCGCTGCTGCTGCTCGACGAGGTGGTGGCGCATCTCGATCGCGCGCGCCGCGCCGCTTTCGCCGACGAGGTGGCGGCGCTCGGCGCGCAGGTGTGGCTGACCGGTACCGACGACGAATTCTTCGCCGGGCTGCGCGGCCGCGCCCAGTTCCTCCGCATCCTCGACTCCAGCGTGACCAGGACATGACCGACACCGTTCCCGCCACCGACGCCGGCGATTACGGCGCCGATTCCATCAAGGTGCTGCGCGGTCTCGACGCCGTGCGCAAGCGTCCGGGCATGTATATCGGCGACACCGACGACGGCTCGGGGCTGCACCACATGGTCTACGAGGTGGTCGACAACTCGATCGACGAGGCGCTGGCCGGCCATTGCGACGGCGTCGATGTGCGGCTCGAACCCGACGGATCGGTGACCGTCGCCGACAACGGCCGCGGCATACCGACCGACATCCACGCCGAGGAAGGCGTGTCGGCGGCCCAGGTCATCATGACCCAGCTGCATGCCGGCGGAAAATTCGACCAGAACTCCTACAAGGTCTCCGGCGGCCTGCACGGCGTCGGCGTTTCGGTCGTCAACGCGCTGTCCGAGACGCTGGATCTGACGATCTGGCGCGGCGGCAGGACGCATTTCATGCGCTTCCGGCACGGCGAGCCCGAGGCGCCGCTCGCCGCGATCGGCGATGCCGGCGGCAGGCGCGGCACCCAGGTGCGCTTCAAGCCTTCGGCGGGGACGTTCACGAAGACCGAGTTCGACTTCCAGACGCTCGAGCACCGGCTGCGCGAACTCGCCTTCCTCAACTCGGGCGTCCGCCTGACGCTGACCGACGCGCGCGGCGTCGAGCCGCGCACGGTCGAGATGCGCTACGAGGGCGGCATCGAAGCCTTCGTGAAATATCTCGACCGTTCCAAGCAGGCCCTGCACCCGTCGATCGCGCTGCGCGGCGAGCGCGACGGGATCGTGGTCGAACTCGCGATGGAATGGACCGACGCGTATCACGAGACGGTCCTTTGCTTCACGAACAACATCCCGCAGAAGGACGGCGGTACGCATCTCGCCGGCTTCCGCGCGGCGCTGACCCGCCAGGTCAACAAGCTGGCGGACGAGTACCAGGCGGCGAAGAAGGAGAAGCTGGCGATCTCGGGCGAGGACGTGCGCGAGGGCCTGACCTGCGTGCTGTCCTGCAAGGTCCCCGATCCCAAGTTCTCGTCGCAGACCAAGGACAAGCTGGTTTCGTCCGAGGTCCGTCCCGTGGTCGAGGCGATCTGCAACGAGCGGCTCGAGGACTGGTTCGGCCAGCATCCGCAGGAGACGCGCAAGGTCGTCCAGAAGGTGGTCGAGGCGGCGATCGCGCGCGAGGCGGCGCGCAAGGCGCGCGAGTTGACGCGGCGCAAGGGCGCGCTCGACATGGCCTCGCTGCCTGGCAAGCTTGCCGACTGCCAGGAACGCTCGCCCGAGCGATCGGAACTCTTCATCGTCGAGGGCGACTCCGCGGGCGGCTCGGCCAAGCAGGGGCGCAACCGCGCCTTCCAGGCGATCCTGCCGATCAAGGGCAAGATCCTGAACGTCGAGCGCGCGCGCTTCGACAAGATGCTGTCCTCGGCCGAGATCGGCACGCTGATCGCGGCGATCGGCACGGGCATCGGCCACGACGACTTCGATATCGCCAAGGCGCGATACCACAAGATCATCATCATGACCGACGC
>JBIKXN010000024.1:0-16159 GCA_044355765.1 Alphaproteobacteria bacterium | reverse complement strand
GCTCAGGCCGTGGCGCGCAGCCGCTCGGCCTGGGCAAGGTCGACCGAAACGAGCTGGCTGACCCCGCGCTCGGCCATGGTGACGCCGTAGAGGCGGTCCATGCGCGCCATGGTCATGCGGTGATGGGTGACGATCACGAAGCGGGTCCGCGTACGGGCCGAGATCGTGTCGAGCAGCCTGCAGAAACGGTCGACATTGGCGTCGTCGAGCGGGGCGTCGACCTCGTCCAGGACGCAGATCGGCGCCGGCGTGGTCAGGAACACGGCGAACAGCATCGCCAGCGCGGTCAGCGCCTGCTCGCCGCCCGACAGCAGCGACAGGGTCTGCAGCTTCTTGCCCGGCGGCGAGGCCATCACCTCCAGCCCGGCGTCGAGCGGATCGTCGCTGGTCTGTTCGCCTTCGGCCGCCGGCTGCGCCGCGAGCTGCAGATGCGCGCGGCCGCCGCCGAACAACGCGACGAAGAGTTCCTGGAAATGCGTGTTCACCGATTCGAACGCGACCAGCAGCCGCTCGCGCCCCTCGCGATTGAGGCTGCCGATGCCCTGGCGCAGCTTGCCGATCGCGGCGAGCAGGTCGCCCTTCTCGTCGAGCATCGCGCGGATCTGGCGCTCGAGTTCTTCGGCCTCCTGTTCGGCGCGGAGATTGACCGCCCCCATGTTGTCGCGTTCGCGGGTCAGGCGCTCCAGCCGCGCCTCGATCTGCGGGATCGACGGCAACTCGTCCTCGGGATCGATGCCGCCCGCGGCCAGCGTCTCCTGCGGGGCGCAGTCCAGGCGCTCGCGGATCCGCGCGGTCACGGCCTCGGCGTTGAGCCGGGCCTGCTCGGCCTGCGCCTCGGCGCGCACGCGCTCCTCGCGCGCCGTCATCAGTTCCGCTTCCTCCGCCTTCAGCGCCCGCTCCGCCTCGCGCGCCCGCGATTCGGCGGCGACCAGCGCGTCCGCCTGCGCCTTGCGCTCGGCGTCAGCCGCCTCGACCAGGGCGAACAGCTCGCTGCGCCGCGTCGCAAGCTCGGCTGGGCGCGTGGCGAGCGAAGTCTGCTCGGCGCCCAGCGCCTCCTGCCGCTCGGCCAGCGCGGCGATCTGCGTCTCGGCACCTGCGGCACGATGGGTCCAGGCGTCGCTTTCGCCGGCGATCGCCGCGATGCGGCGGGCGCGCTGATCGGCCTCGCGGGCGAGACGCTGGAACTCGCTCTGCGCCGCGGTCAGCTTGTCGCGCTCGGACTGCAGCAGCGCGCGCGCCTCGGCGAGCGCGAGCCGCGCAGCCTCCAGGTCCGGCAAACCGGCTATTCGGGCCTCGAGACCCTCAAGACGCTCGGCTTCCGCGGCGCGCTCTGCGGCGAGCCGCTCGGATCGCGCCGCGAGCGCGGCGGCGCGGGCGCTCTGTTCGTCGCTTTCGCGCACGAGCCTCGCCGCAGCCTGGCGCGCGGCTTCCACCGCGTTGCCCGCGTCGCGGGCAGCCTGGCGCGACGCGCGCTCGGCGTCCGCGGCGGCGTTCTCGGCCTGACGCGCGGCATGCAGACGCGCGCGCGCGCCATCCTGCGCCGCGCCCGATGCCGCGCGGCGGGGCTGAATCTCGGCGAGCCGGTTGCGCTGGGCGAGCCGCGCGGCGGCTGCCGAGGGCGCGCCGGCGCGCACGGTGAAGCCGTCCCACCGCCAGAGCGCGCCGTCGCGCGTCACCAGCCGCTGGCCGGTGGCGAGCGCGCCGGCGAGCGCGGCGCCCGTCGCGTCGTCGACCAGACCGATCTGGGCGATGCGCCGCGCCAACTCGGGCGGCGCCTCGACATGCAGCCCGAGAGGTTCGACGCCCGGGGGCAGGGCGGGATCGCCGGCGTCGGCGGACGCGCCGCGCCAATGAGCCGGCGCGGTCTGATCGAGCGCCGCGTCGAGATCGTCGCCGAGCGCCGCGCCCAGCGCAGCCTCGTATCCGGTCTCGACGCGGATGCGGTCGATCGCCGGTGCGAAGAGGTCGCCGGTGCCGTTGTCGGCCAGCAGGCGCTGCAATGCGCCGATTTCGCCGTCGAGCTTGGCGAGTTCGGCGTCGATCGCCGCCAGCGCCGCGCGCGCGCCGCGCTCTTCTTCCTGGGCGGCGCGGCGCGCAGCCTCGGAGAACTCGACGCCTTGCTGCGCCGATTCGGCGGCGGCGACCGCGGCGGCGACGCGTGCTTCCGCTTCCTCGCGGCGCGCGGCGGGTATGGCCGCCGCGGCCAGGGCGGCGCGGTCCCGCTCGGCGGCGTCGATACGCTGGACCGCTTCGGCGACCCTGCGCCGCGCATCGTTTGCCTCGCGCAGCAGCGCGTTGCGTTCCGCCTCGGCGGCGGCGAGCGCGCCCGTCGCGCGGCTGGCGGCCTCCTCGCGTTCCTCGACCAGCCCGCGCTGGCGCTCGAGCGCGGTCGCGGCTTCCTGCGACAGCGCGCGTGCGGTCGCTTCGGTTGCCTCGAGCTCGGCACGCTCGCGTGCGAGCGAGGAGAGCGCGGTTTGCGCGTCCTCGAGGCGCGCCGCCTCGCGCGCCTGGTCCTCGGCGATCTGGGCGAGACGGCGCGCGAGGTCCGCGAGCGCATCGGCGACACGACGCTCCTCGGCCTCGATCGCCTGCGCCTGGGTCTCGAGACGCGTGGCCCGCGCGGCCGTCTCGGCCTCGGCGCGACGCAGGTCGGGCAGCACGGCGGCGGTCTCGGCGAGCAGGGCCGAGGCGGCGGCGACGCGCTGCGTCGCCGCGGCCACGGAATTCTCGGCGGCGGCGAATCGCTCGCCGGCGACACGACCGGCGGCATCCGCCTCGCGCCAGCGCAGCGTCAGAAGTATCGCCTCGGCGCGACGGATCAGCCCATCGAGATTTCGGTAGCGCTCCGCCTGCTTGGCCTGCTTCTTGAGCGCCTGGAACTGCTGGTCGAGCGTGGTGACGACGTCGTCGAGCCGGGCGAGATTCTGTTCCGCCGCGCGCAGCTTCAGTTCGGCTTCGTGCCGGCGCGCGTGCAGCCCCGTGATGCCAGCGGCTTCCTCGAGGATCTGCCGCCGTTCCGAAGGCTTGGCGTTGATCAGCGCCGAGATCCGGCCCTGGCTCACCAGCGCCGGCGAATGGGCGCCCGAAGCGATGTCGGCGAAGAACAACTGCACGTCGCGCGCGCGGCTGTCCTTGCCGCCGATGCGATATTGAGAGCCCTCTCCGCGCTCGATGCGGCGGCTGACCTCGATCTCGGCCAGATCGTTCCACGCGGCGGGCGCCTTGCGGCCGTCGTTGGAAATCAGTACCGCGACCTCGGCGACGTCGCGCGACGGGCGCGAGGTCGTGCCGGCGAAGATCACGTCGTCCATCTCGCCGCCGCGCATCTGCTTGACGCGGTTCTCGCCCATGACCCAGCGCAGCGCCTCGACCAGGTTGGACTTGCCGCACCCGTTGGGTCCGACGATGCCGGTCAGCCCCTGTTCGATGGTGAATTCGGTCGGTTCGACGAAGGATTTGAACCCGGCGAGGCGAAGCTTCGTGAATTGCATGGCGAGATACGTCTTTCGGATGTTCGTTGTCGCGTCGGCTGTCGGTCAGGGCTTGCGCAGGGCTTCGCGCAGCGCCTTTTCCAGGTCGTCGTAGGTGAAGGACCCGGTGTGCCGCTTGCCGTTGATGACGAAGCTCGGCGTGCCGGCGATCTTGTGGTCGCGCTCCGCGGCCTGGATGCCGGAGACGATGCGCAGTTGCATCGCCTGGTCGTCCGCGCAGGCGGTTGCCCGCTCGCGCGGCAGGCCGGCGAGCGAGGCGAACTGCTTGACGCGTTCCACCATCACGGCGGGGTCGCGGCCGGCCGTCCACTGCTCCTGCTGGCGGAACAGGATTTCGAGGAACCCGAAATAGCGTTCCGGGGCGACGCAGCGCGCGATCTGCGCCGCCTGCAGCGCGACGCGGTCGAGCGGGAAGTCGCGATAGATCAGCTTGACCTGCCCGGTCTCGATGAACTGGCTCTTCAGTCGCGGCAGCACCTCGTTGTGGAAGCGCGCGCAGGACGGGCAGGTCATCGAGGCGTACTCGATCAGCACGACCGGGGCATCGGCCTTGCCGAGGGCGATGTCGTCGCCCTCGCGACGCGGCCCCAGGTCGATGGCGGTCTGGGCCGCGGCGGTCTGGAGCGACCAGTTTCCCCCGGCTCCGGACCAGGTTGTCGACAGGACCGTCCCCAGGGATCCGGACCCCAGGAGGGATACCGCCAGCGCGGCGGCGAACACCAATATACGAGACATGAGCTTCATCCGACCCACAACATGTTGGGGCAACCTGCCATGCTGACGTCGAGTCGCCAAGCGATGCGCGACCGCCCTGGGGATAAGTTCTTCCCCGCTGTCAGCCGCGGTCGAGCAGATGCGCGCCGAGCCGCGCCAGGGCAGCGCGCAATCCCTCGTCCTCGATCCCGCAAACCGCCGCCGCCGCCGCCGCGCGTCCGGCCGGCCGCGGCACGCGCGCGACCGCGGGCGCCGCGCGCCGCAGCCCGGCGACCGGCCGCTGCACCATGGCGATGCGCGCGACCGCCGCATGGCCGAGGAAGGCGTTGATGCGTTCGATCAGCTGCGGAGCCGTGTGCTGGATCTCGACCGCGAGGCCGGGGGTCACGCGCAGATGCAGCACGCCCGGGCCACCGTCGCGAGGACGCGCCAGCCGGTCGAGCGCGGTGTCGCCGGCCAGCCGCGGTCCGGCGATCTCCGCCCAGCCGGCCACGAGCGCGGCGAAGTCGCGCCCCCGCTTCTCGAGGGCGGGACGGGTCAGCTTCGCGAGGCTGCGGGAAATCGCGCGGGGCGCCATGGACGGGACCGACGGCCGGAGATACGACGAGACCTGTAAGAAACGACATTAGACGATCCCATGATGGCGAAGCGATGACCGAAACCAAGCCGATCGACCGCGCGCTCGGCGCCCGGCTGCTCGCCTGGTACGGCCGCAACGCGCGCACGCTGCCCTGGCGCGCGCCGCCGGGCCGCCGCCAGGATCCCTACCGGGTCTGGCTGTCCGAGATCATGCTGCAGCAGACGACGGTGGCCGCCGTCGGCGGTCATTTCGCGCGCTTCCTGGCGCGCTGGCCGGATGTCGGCGCGCTGGCCGCCGCGCCACGCGACGAGATCCTGCGCGAATGGGCCGGGCTCGGCTACTACGCGCGCGCGCGCAACCTGCACGCCTGCGCGCAGCGCGTCGTCGCCGAGCATGCGGGTCGCTTCCCGTCCACGGCCGAGGCGCTGCGCGGCCTGCCCGGGATCGGGCCCTACACGGCCGGCGCGATCGCGGCGATCGCCTTCGATGCGCGCGAGGTCGCCGTCGACGCCAATGTCGAACGCGTTGTCGCGCGACTGGCGGCGATTTCCGTGCCCCTGCCGGCCGCCAAGCCGGCGATCCGCGCCCACACGGCCGCGATGATGCCGGCGCGCCGGCCCGGCGACTTCGCGCAGGCCTTGATGGACCTAGGTGCGACGGTCTGCACGCCGCGCGCGCCGTCCTGCGGGTCCTGCCCGCTGCGCGCGGCGTGCGCGGCCGCGCGCCAAGGCCGGCCGGAACTCTATCCCGTGAAGCCGCCCAAGCCCGTTCGCCCGCTGCGGCGCGGCGTCGCCTTCGTGCTGCGCGACGATTCGGGCGCCGTCTGGCTGACGCGCCGCGCCGAGTCCGGCCTGCTCGGCGGCATGGTCCAGGTTCCGACCACGGATTGGAGCGAGCCGGGGCCCGCCGACGCTGCCATCGCCGCGGCGCGGCCGGCCGCGGCCGGACCCTGGCGCGCGCTTGCCCGGCCGGTGCGGCACGTCTTCACCCATTTCGAACTGGAACTCGCAGTCGAGACCGCGCGCACGGCGCGTGCGCCGGACGGATCGGGGCGGTGGTGCGCGCCTGCCGAGATCCCGCGTGCCGGCCTGCCGACCGTGTTCCGCAAGGCGGTCGCGGCTGCGCTCCAGGACGCGCCGTTCCCTTCGCGCGCCGGGGCGCGCCGCGTCACCCGGCGTTGAACAGCGACAGCACGGCGCCGAGATCCGCGGCGGCGCGATCGGCGCCCGGCGGCGCCGCTACGCCCGGCGCGGCGAACCCGACGACGAACAGCCCCGCCGCGCGGGCCGCGGCGACGCCGGTGCCGCTGTCCTCGACCGCGATCACCGCCGCGGGCGGCAGCCCGAGCAACCCGCAGCCGGCCAGATAGGGCTCGGCATCCGGCTTGCCCCGGGCCACGTCGTCGAGCGCCACGATGCCCGCGACCAGGTCCGTGACGCCGAGCGCGTCGAGATTCGCGTGCACGATCCGGCGGTTCGAATTGGAGACGCAGACCTGTGGGATCCCGCGCGCGGCCAGTCCGCGCATTGCCGCGACCGCGCCGGGCATGGCGGGAATCGTGTCGCGGTCCGCGACATAGGCGTCGTCGATCGCCGCCAGCCAGGTCGCGACGTCGAGGTGGCGCGGCATGCGCGCGCGCAGCCTGTCCCAGACATCTTCGTTGTGCAGGCCGCGGAACGCCGCCTCGGGCAGGTCGCCGAGATCGACGCCCCAGCGCCGCGACGCCGCGAGCAGCGCGCGATGGTGGCGACCTTCGCTGTCGACCAGCGTGCCGTCGACGTCCCAGGCGATCCCGGCGAAACGCATCGCGCGGCGGGGCGCTCCGCTCAGCGCCGTTCGGCGCGCAGCTTGGCGCGCAGCACGTCGATGGGCACACGCTTGCCGCCCTCGATCACCACGCACCAGAAGGTCCAGCCGTTGCAGGCCGGCGCGCCCTGGACGGCGGCGCCGACCTGGTGGATCGATCCCTTGTGCTCGGACGAGACGAGCGTGCCGTCGGCGCGCACCCGCGCGGTCCAGCGCCCGCTGGGATCGCTCAGCACCTCGCCGGGCTGCAGCAACCCGCGCTCGACCAGCCAGCCGAAGGGGATGCGCGGCTCCTCGCGCTTCGACGCCGATGGTTCGATCGCGTCGCTGGCCGCGCGGCGGATCGCGGCGATGCGCGCGCGCGCGACTTCGGCATAGCCGGGATCGCGTTCGAGCCCGATGAAGCGGCGCCCCAGGCGGCGCGCCACCGCGCCCGTGGTGCCGGTGCCGAAGAATGGATCGAGAATGACGTCGTCGGGCCTGCTGGCGGCGACGATCACGCGATGGAGCAGGGCCTCTGGTTTCTGGGTGGGGTGCGCCTTGCGTCCATCGGCGCCTTTGAGCCGCTCGCTCCCGGTGCACAGCGGAATGAACCAGTCGCTGCGCATCTGGATATCGTCGTTGAGGGCCTTCATCGAGGCGTAGTTGAACGTGTAGCGCGATTTGGGCTCGCGCGCGGCCCAGATCAGCGTCTCGTGCGCGTTGGTGAAGCGCCGCCCGCGGAAATTCGGCATCGGGTTGGCCTTGCGCCAAACCACGTCGTTGAGCACCCAGAAGCCGAGGTCCTGGAGCGCGGCCCCCAGACGGAAGACGTTGTGATAGCTGCCGATCACCCAGATCGTGCCATCGGGCTTGAGCACGCGGCGCGCCTGGGCGAGCCAGTCGCGCGAGAAGGCGTCGTAGGCGCCGAAATCGCCGATCTGGTCCCAGTCGTCGTCGACCGCGTCGACCTTGGAATTGTCGGGACGATGCAGCGAGCCGCGCAACTGGAGGTTATAGGGCGGATCCGCGAAGACCATGTCGACGCTCGACGCCGGCAGGGCGCGCATCAACTCGACGCAGTCGCCGACCAGTAGACGGTTGCCGGCGCCGAGTTCGTCGGCGGACGGGGCGGGGCTGGGGAGGGTCTGGGCCATGGCCGCGGACTTTGATTCGCCGCCGAGTCGGCGTCAATCAATAAATGGAATCAAAGTCTTGCAAAGACTCTTCTCATAGATCGAGGGAGCCTTGGCTGAGCGGCGCGAAACTCAAGCGATGGTGTCTTGTGGCGCCGAGTGCCGCGATAGCTTGTAGATGCGAGGCGGTTCCGTAACCCATGTTCCGTTCCCAGCCATAGCCAGGGTGGCGCAACGCGAGGTTGCGCATGGCCAGATCGCGGATCTCCTTGGCGATGATCGAGGCGGCGGCGATCGAGAACGCGCGGGCATCGCCGCCGATCACCGTCCTCACCGGGCATTCCAGGCCCGGTGGCGCCAGATCTCCGTCGACCAGCGCCAGCACCGGCCGCGCGGATAGTCGCGCGACGGCGCGCCGCATGGCGAGGAAGGTCGCTTTCAGGATGCCGTGGGCGTCGATCTCGCGCGCTGCGCACGCGCCGACGCCGAACAGGATGTCGCCCCGTTCCGCGGCCGCGCGCAGGGCCGCGAAGGCCGCGCCGCGACGCTGGGCGGAAAGCCGCTTCGAATCGTCGACGAGGCCGCGCAACGCGCGCGGCACCCGCTTGCCCGGCACCGCGACCGCCGCGGCGACCACCGGTCCGGCGAGCGGCCCGCGCCCGGCTTCGTCGACGCCGGCGACCAGACCGGCGACCTGGCGCTCGAGGCGGAAGGAAATCCTGGCGCGTCCGCCTCGGCGCGGCGCGTCGGGAGCGGAGGTCCGCGGCGCGGACCCCGTCGTCACACCAGCGCGAAGCCGGCCGCGGCGTTGACGCCGTCGCGGGCCGCATCGAACGCCGCGCCGATGGCCGCCTCGGCCGCGGGCAGCTTCGCCTCCGTGAACGAGGCCACGATCAGCGCGCTGTGCTGTCCCTGCAGCCGCATCACCGCCGACGCTTCGGCCGCCGACAGGTCGCCCGAGGCGACCGCCTTGCCGAGCTCCTTGATCTGACGGGCCAAGCCCTTGAGCTCGATCTTGAGGACCGTGCGCAGCTGGGGCCACGCGGCGCGGTTCTCGGCCTGCGCGGCCGCGAACATGCGCGCATAGAGCGCGTCGGTATCGATGTCGGTGAACGCCACTGCGGAACTCCTGTTCGGACTGCGTGATGCGGCGCAGATTCGGAGCAGCCCGGCGGTCCGGTCAAGGGCTGATTTAGCCTTCTGTTCGCAGGCCGGCCGGTCCCGGCCTGGGCGGTCGCGGGCTTGGCGAAGCCCGGACGCTGCGGCAGTGTGGCGCGCCAGATCCGAGGGGAAAAAATGATCAGGGTCGCGACCGCCGGCTTCCAGCACGAATCGAACACGTTCTCGGCCGTCCCGGCCAGCCTCGAGCGCTGGCGGCGTTCGGGCATCCTCGAAGGCGACGCGATCCGCGCCGAATACGCGGAGTCCCAATCCACGCTTGCCGGTTTCTTCGCCGCGGCGGCGGAGGATCCCGAGGTCGAACTCGTGCCGCTGGTCTTCACCCGCCTCACGCCGATGGGGGCGATGACGGCGGAAGCGGCGACCCACATCGTCGATCGCATCGTCGCGGCGATCCGCGACAACGGGCCGTGGGACGCGGTGCTGCTGCCCCAGCACGGCGCCGCGGTTTCCGACCCGTGGCCCGACGCCGACGGCGAACTGGTGCGCCGCGTGCGCGAGACCGTTGGCCCGCGCGTACCGATCGGGCTGGCGCTCGATATGCACGCCAATGTCTCGGCGCAGATGGTGGCCAATGCCGACATCACGACCGTCTACCAGACCAATCCGCATATCGACGCGCGCGAGCAGGCGCTGCTATGCGCGCGGCTGACCCTGCGCATGGCGCGCGGGCTGATCCGGCCGCGCAGCGCGCTCCGCGCGCCGCCCCTGCTGGTCAACATCCTGAACCAGGGCACCAGCGACCGGCCGATGTCGGACCTGCTGCGCGTCGCGGCCGAGCAGCGCGCGCGGCCGGGCGTGCTCACGGTCAGCGTCGTCGAGGGCTATCCCTATGCCGACGTCGCCGAGATGGGCATGTCCTTCGTCGCCGTGACCGACGGCGACCAGGCGCTGGCGGACGACGTCGCCGACACGCTCGCGCGCGCCGCGTGGTCCATGCGCGCCGCGCTCAACCAGGGCGGCACGCCGGTCGACGCGGCGGTGATCCGCGCGCGCGACGCGGCGGCCGGACCGGTGGTGCTGTTCGACGTGGGCGACAACGTCGGCGGCGGCAGCCCCGGCGATTCAACCTTCCTGCTCCACGCGGCGCGACGCCTCGGTGCCCGTGACCTGCTGCAGGCGCTCTGCGATCCCGAGGGCGTCGCCGCGTGCGCCGCCGCGGGCGTGGGCGGCAGGATCGAGCGCGCGGTCGGCGGCAGGATAGACGGCCGCCACGGCACGCCGTTCCCGATCGCCGGCAGCGTGTGCGCGCTGTCGGACGGGCGCTACGAGGAGACCGGGCCGAGCCATGGCGGGTTCCGCTTCTACGACGACGGCCCGAGCGCCGCGATCCGCACCGACGACGGCTATACGATCGTTCTGACGAGCAATCCGGCGGGTTCGTCGAGCCTGCAGCAGTTCCGCGCGCTGGGCATCGAGCCGACGGCGATGAAGATCATCGTCGCCAAAGGGGTGCATTCGCCGCGGCCGGCGATGGAACCGATCGCGCGCGAGATGATCTGGGTGGCGACGCCGGGCGTGACCACCGCGGATCTGACGACGTTTTCCTATCGCCACCGCCGGCGGCCGCTCTACCCGCTGGAGCCCGATGCGCGATGAGGCGCGCCGCGTCGCCGGACCCGCTCAGCGTATCCCGGCGCGGATGAAGCTCTGGACGAACTGGCGCTGGAACAGCAGGAACGCGACCAGCAGCGGCCCGGAGGTCAGCAGCGTCGCGGCGCAGATCAGGGCCCAGTCGATGCCCTGGTCGACGAGCGCGAAGACCTGAAGCCCGACCGTCAGCGGCCTGGTCTCGACCGAGTTGGTGACGATCAGCGGCCACAGGAAGTTGTTCCAGTGGTAGCTGACCGAGACTAGGCCAAAGGCGATGTAGACCGGCTTCGCCAGCGGCACGTAGACTCGCCAGAGCAGGCCGAGGAAGCCGCAGCCCTCGACGCGCGCCGCCTCGTCGAGTTCGCGCGGCACGGTCTTGAAGGTCTGGCGCAGCAGGAAGATGCCGAAGGCCGACGCGAAATAGGGCAGGCCGATGCCGAGCAGCGTGTCCACCAGCCCGAGCCTGCGCAGGGTCTGGTAGTTCTCGACGATCAGCACCTCGGGCATGATCATCAGCTGCACGAGCACGAGCGCGAAGGCGACCTCGCGGCCGAAGAACTCGAAGCGCGCGAAGGCGTAGGCGGCGAGCGTCACGAGCACGAGCTGCACGGCCAGGATCATCGCGCAGAGCGCGATCGTGTTGGCGAAGTAGCGGCCGAAAGGGGCGGCGTCCCAGGCGGCGGCGAAGTTCTGCAGCGTCAGCGGCGCGAAAGCCTCGAAACGGGCCTGGAACTCGGGCGGATGGAATGCCGTCCAGACCGCGTAGATCAGCGGCAGGAACCACAGCAGCCCCAGCAGCCACGCGGCGCCGGTCTCGAAGACGCGCCAGAACCCGCGCGACTCCATCAGATCGGCGGCGGTGCCGGGCCCGCTCATCGGTAGTGGATCCTCTTCTCGAGGAAGAAGTACTGGCCGAGCGCCAGCAGCGCGAGCAGCGCCAGCAGCACCATGGTCAGCGCGGCGCCGTAGGCGGTGTCCCAGAACTTGAAGGCGACCTCGTAGATGTAGAACAAAAGAAGGGAGCTGGCGTTGTCTGGTCCGCCCTTGGTGATCGCGACCACGTGGTCGACCAGCCGGAAGGAATTGATCACCGCGTTCACCAGCACGAACAAGGTCGTCGGCATCAGCAGCGGGAAGATCACGCGGCGGAAGAAATACCAGCGCGACGCGCCTTCCAGCGCCGCCGCCTCGGCGAGCGCGGGCGGGATCTGCTGGAGCGCGGCGAGGTAGAAGATCATGAAGAAGCCGGCTTCCTTCCAGATCGTCATCACCATGAGCGCGCCCAGCACCGTGTCGCGCTCGCCCAGCCAGTTGGTGGCGCCGAAACCCAGGCTGCGCGCCACCTGGTCGATCAGCCCGTAATCGGGTGTGTAGAAGAACAGCCAGATATTGGCGACCGCGATCATCGGCAGGACCGTCGGCGCGAAATAGGCCATGCGCAGGAAGCCGCGACCGGCGAGCTTCTGGTTGACCCACAGCGCCATCAGGATGGCCAGCACGACCGAAGCCGGGATGGTGACCAGCGCGTAGAGGAAATTGTTCCAAAGCGCCTGCAGGAACACCGGATCCTCGAGCATCGTCCGGTACTGGTCCAGGCCGACGAAGCGCGCCGGGCGCCGGGCCTTCGGCGTGGTGTGGAGCGAATGCCAGAGGGTGGCGATCGCCGGCAGATGCGTGAAGGCCCCGAGCAGGAGCGCGGCTGGCAGCAGCAGCAGCCAGCCATGGATGTTGGCGGAGAGCCGCGTCATGCGCTTGGGCGTCCCCGTCCGCCGCGGGGCGGACGGGGACGCCCGGCCGTCACTTGAACGGACGCAGGATGCGGTCGGCCTCGCGCTGGGCGTCGCGCATCGCCTGATCGGCGGGCTTGGCGCCGGTCAGCGCGGCCTGCAGGCCGTCGTTGAGCGCCTTGACCACGCGCTGGTTCTCGTGGGTCGAGAACTCGGCCCAGGCATGCGGCAGCTGGTCGCGCGCCACCGCCGCCGCCGGGAAGCCGGCGACGTACTGCTTCATGCGCGCGGTCTCGAAGGCCGCCGGCGACACGGCGACATAGCCGGTGTCGATGCCCCATTGCGCCGCGCGCTCCGGCTCGGTCACCCATTTCGCGAACCTGAGCGCCGCGGCGCGCTGCGCCGGCGTCGCCTTCTTGAACACGTAGATGTTCCCGCCGCCGGTCGGCGAACCCAGCCGCTTGTTCGCCGGCATCATGCCGACGCCGAAATCGAACTTCGCGTTGGCGCGGACATTGGTGAGGTTGCCGGTGGTCGTCCAGATGATCGCCACCTTGCGCTGGAAGAAATCCTGCGGCGTCGTGCCCCACTCGACGATGCCCGGCGGATGGATCTGGTGCCTGCGGCTGAGGTCGACCCAGTATTGCAGCGCCTCGATCACGCCCGGCCGGTCGAAATAGACCTCGTTGCCGGCGGCGTTCATGAGCCGCGCGTCGTTCTGCGTCGTCAGGGCCTGGAACAGCCAGTAGGGGAAACCGGAGCTTGGGATCGACACGCCCCATTGCGTGACGTTGCCGGCCGCGTCCTTCTTGGTGAGCCTGCGGCCCATCTCGACCAGCTCGGCCCAGGTCGCGGGCGGCTTCTCGGGATCGAGGCCCGCTTCCTTGAACAGTTCCTTGTTCCAGTACTGCACGATGGTCGAGCGCTGGAAGGGGATGCCCCAGGTCTTGCCGCCGGTCTGGCTGTTCTCGAGGAAGCCCGGATAGAAGCCCGCGATCCAGGCCTTGTCCGCGGCGGTGTCCGAGATCTCCTCGAACGGGACGATGGCGTCCTCGTCGATCAGCGTGAACATGTCGGTGGACAGCAGGATCGCCAGATGCGGCGGCTCGCCACCCTTGAGCGCGGTCAGTGTCTTGGTGATCGTGTCCTGATAGGAGCCGGTGTAGACCGGCTTGATCCTGATCCCGGGGTTCTCCTTCTCGAAATCCGCTGCCATCTGGTCGATCAGCTTCGGGATCGGACCGCCGACGGCGATCGGATAGTAGAATTGCAGCTCCTGGGCGTCCGCGCGCGCGCCCGCGAAGGCGCCGAGCGCCGCGAGCGCGATGCCCGCGAGCCAGCTGCGTCGAGTGCTTGCCATGGGTCTTCCTTTCCTTGGGGCGGATGATCTAGCGGGCGACGCGCAGCCCCGTCCGCGCGTCGAAGAGATGGATTGCGGATGCCGGGAGCGTGGCGCGCACGCGTTCGCCCGGCGCATGGCCGAGCTGTCCCGGCGCGCGCAGCGAGAGCGTTTCCGCGCCGACGCGGCAGGTCAGCACCGTGTCGGCGCCGAGATATTCGGCCGCCAGGATTTCGACCTCGATCCCGCCTTGCCCGGCGAGCGCGATCGCTTCGGGGCGGATGCCTGCCACCCGTCCCTCGCCGCGGCCGGGCAGCAGCGCCGGGCCGGCGGTGCCGCGGACGACGGCGCCGCTTCCGTCCGGCGCGTCGGCGAGATGCAGCAGGTTCATCGGCGGCGTGCCGATGAAGCGCGCGGCGAAGGTCGTCGCAGGCGCGGCGTAGAGTTCGGCGGGCGGCGCGTCCTGCTCGATCCTGCCGCCGCGCATCAGCACGACGCGGTCGGCCATCGTCATCGCCTCGACCTGGTCGTGGGTGACGTAGACGAGCGTGATGCCAAGCTGGCGCTGCAGCGCGCGAATCTCGCGCCGCATCTCCTGGCGCAGCTGCGCGTCGAGATTGGAGAGCGGCTCGTCCATCAGGCAGACGGGCGTCTCGGCGACGATGGCGCGGCCCAGCGCGACGCGCTGCTGCTGACCGCCGGACAGCTGCGAGGGCTTGCGTTCGAGCAGCGCGGAGAGACCGAGCAGCGTCGCCGCCTTGTCGAGCCTGCGGCGGCGCTCGGCGTCGGAGACGCGTCGCACGCGCAGCCCGAAGACGATGTTCTCGGCTACCGACAGATGCGGGAACAGGGCGTAGCTCTGGAAGACCATCGACACGCCGCGTCCGGACGGCGGGAGGCGGGTGACGTCGCGGCCATCGATCAGCACGCGGCCGCCGGTCGCGGCCTCCAGCCCGGCGATCAGCCGCAGCGTCGTCGACTTGCCGCAGCCGGACGGCCCGAGCAGCACCACGAAGGAGCGCGCAGGCACGGTGAGGCTCACGGCGTCGACCGCCGCCGCGCCTCCCCAATTCTTGCTCAGCCCCTCGAGGACGATTTCGGACACGCGTCTTGTTCCCCCCGGACGAGACTCGTCCTCGCGCATGAAACATGGATGACGATCACGTGACAATACGCACGCGGCGTGGCCCGGGGGATCAGAACAGGCGCAGCTGCGGATCGGGACGGGCGGGAACGCGGAACCGCGTCGTGTCGAGCGCCCAGTCGTTCCTGCCCAGCCCCAGCCTTTCGCAGGCGAGGCGGAAGCGTCGCGCGATCAGCTTCGCGTCCTCGCCGCTGCCGACCAGCCGCGAGCCGAAGCGCGGGTCGTTCAGCCTGCCGTCGCGCAGCTGCGCGATGCGCGACATGACCCGTTCGGCGCGCAGCGGCGCATGCGCGTCCAGCCATTCGCGGAAGATGTCCTTCAGCTCGAAGGGCAGGCGCAGAACGGTATAGCCGGCGGACATCGCGCCCGCGCCGGACGCGGCCTCCAGCAGCGGCTCGATCTCGTGGTCGGTGAGCGCGGGGATGATCGGCGCTGTCATGACGCCGACATGCACGCCGGCGGCCGCCAGTGCGCCGATCGCCTCGAGCCGCCGCGCCGGGCTGGAGGCGCGCGGCTCCAGCTTGCGCGCCAGCGCGCCGTCGAGCGTGGTGAGCGAAACGAAGACCTTGGCGAGGCGCTGACGCGACATCGGCGCCAGTATGTCGATGTCCCGGGTCACCGCGGCCGACTTGGTCACGATGGTGAGGGGATGCTCGTGCTCGGCGAGCACCTCGAGGATCTGCCGCGTCAGCCGCAGCCGCCGCTCCGCCGGCTGGTAGGGATCGGTGTTGCTGCCAAGCGCGATCGCCTTCGGCCGATAGCCAGACCGGGCGAGTTCGGCGCGCAGCAATCGCGCGGCCTCGGGCTTGAAGAACAGCCTGGTCTCGAAATCCAGCCCGGCCGACAGGCCCAGATAGCCGTGGCTCGGTCTGGCGTAGCAATAGACGCAGCCATGCTCGCAGCCGCGATAGGGGTTGATCGACTGCTCGAAGGGGATATCCGGCGACTCGTTCCGCGCGATGATCGTGCGGCTCGCGTCGGGCGTCAGCGTGGTCGCCAGCGGTTCCGGCTCGTCCTCCTCGCCGCGCGGCCAGCCGTCGTCGACGGCCATGCGCCGGCGCGGCTCGAATCGTCCGTCGGGGTTCGAGACCGCGCCGCGTCCCTTGCGCGCGCGGTCCGGGATGGCGTCTTCCATGGGCCGCCAGGCTGCGCCGGAAGACGGAACAAATCAAGAACGAACGGAAGGCTCAGTAGAGCCGCGGTCGCCAGATCATCGTGTGGCGGACTTCGCGGTCCTCGACCGCGAGCGATGTCGGCACCGCATAGGTGGCGAGCAGGTCCAGACCTTCGCTCGGCATGTAGCCGCGGCCGGGGTCGGCCAGTATGACGTCGGCGCCGGACAGCATGCAGCGCCGTATCCAGGCCGTGGTGCGGTCGCCCATCTCTGCCTGGTAATAGACGTCGCCGGCGATCACGACGTCGGCGCGCGTGCCGCGGGCGTCGAGCGGATCGTCGCCGGAGACGCGGATAT
>JBIKXN010000301.1:0-4977 GCA_044355765.1 Alphaproteobacteria bacterium | reverse complement strand
GACACGCTGTTCCGGCAGCTGTCCCAAATGCCGGCCGTCGCTGCGAGCGCGCCGACATCGGCATGGCTCGCCATGTTCCGCGAGCGTGTGGCCGGATTGATCCGCATCGGCGCCGTCGCTCTGACGGCCTTCGGAACGCTGATCGTGGTCGGCGTCGTCTACAACACCGCCCGTGTCGCCTACCAGGAACGCGCGGTGGAACTCGCGGGGCTGCGGGTGCTCGGCTTCACGAAACAGGAGGTTGCGGGCATCCTGTTCGCCGAGCTCGCGGCCCTGGTCGTGGCCGGCATAGGGCTCGGGATCCCGTTGTCCGCGTGGGTCGTGCGTCTCCTGCTCGCGGCCCGCGGAACCGAAAGCTTCGACATACCGGCGGTCATCGCGCCGTCGACCTACGCCATCGCGGCGCTCGCGGTGCTGGCAGCCTCGGCGGCCAGCTTCTGGGTCGTCCGCAGACGGATCGATCGGCTCGATCTCGTCGGCGTGCTCAAGGCAAGGGAGTGACGATGGAACCGCGTCGATTCCTCGCGACGCTCGCGTCGCTCGCCATCGCCGCCGCCGCGGGTTTCTGGCTGCTGCGGCCAGCGCCCATTCTCGTCGAGACCGCGCCGGCCGCCGAAGGGCGGTTCATCGCCACGGTCGTGGTCGAGGGACGCACGCGCATCCGCGAGCGCTATGTCGTTTCGGCACCCGTCGCCGGCCGTCTCGACCGCATCCGGCTCAAGGCCGGCGACCATGTCGACAAGGACGCCGTCGTCGCCGTTCTCAGGCCGAATCCGCCGCCGCTCGTCGACCCGCGCGCGCGACGCGAGCTCGAGGAAAGGTTAGGTGCCGCCGAGGCGCAGGTCGAGGAGACCGCGGCGCTGCAGGCCGGGGCGCGCGCGGCGCACGAGAAGGCCGCGGCCGATTTCGAGCGCACGCGCGAATTGCGCGCGCGCGGTGTGGCCTCTGCGATGGTCTATGACCGCGACAGGGCGGCGGCGGAGCAGGCCGCGCGGGACCTCGCGGCGGCGGAAAGGCGCGCCCACGCCGCCGCCCATCGCCTCGCCGAAGCGGCGGAGGCTCTGCGCCGCGGCAGCGATCCCGCGGTCGTCGAGGCGTTCGAACTGAGATCGCCGATCGCCGGCGTCGTGCTGCGCGTGGCGCAGGAGAGCGAGGCCGCGGCGCAGCCTGGCGCGGCCATCCTGGAACTGGGCGACACCGCGGATCTCGAGATCGTCGCCGATCCGCTGACCACCGACGCGGTGCAGATGCGTGCCGGCGCACCCGTCGTCGTGGAGGGATGGGGCGGAGCGCAGGCGCTGCAAGGACGGCTTCGGCTGGTCGAGCCAGCGGCCTTCACGAAGATTTCGGCACTCGGGGTCGAGGAGCAGCGAACCTGGATCGTCGCCGACCTGACGTCGCCGCCCGAGTTGCGGCCCGCGCTCGGCGACGGCTATCGCGTGGAAGCCCGCATCGCGGTGGCCGAGATCGACCGGGCCATCCTCATCCCCGTAGGCGCGCTGTTCCGCAGCGGGCAGGACTGGCAGGTCTTCGTGCTCGAGGACGGCCGCGCGCGTCTGCGCCATGTCGAGGTGCTGCGTCGCTCGGGCGGGGTCGCCGCGCTCGGCGGTGGGCTGCAGGCCGGCATGGAGGTCATCGTCTTTCCGCCCCGGGACCTGAACGACGGCGCCGCGGCGCGTACGCGCTGAACCGCGGACCTACGCGCCGCCGGCCTTGCCGCCGAGTTCCTCGAGGGCCTTGCGGCAATACCATCTGACGGCACCGCTCATCGCGGGCTGCAGCCCGTCCAGGTCCTGCGCGGTGCACCACCGGATGTCGTGATGCGCGGCCTCTTCGCGGCGGAGCGTCCCTCCGGCAGGCCGCGCCCAGTAGATCATCCCGATATGCTCGTGGCCTTCATGGATACGATGGATGTCGAGGAAGCGCGGCGCGATAAGCGCCCGCGTGCCCGGCTCGGTGGTCGGCGGCCGCTCGCCGACCAGTTCCACCTCGAGCCCGCTCTCCTCGCGCGCCTCGCGCAGCGCGGCCTGCTCGGGATCCTCGTCCAGCTCGACATGCCCGCCGAGGGGAAGCCATTTGCCGAGCTTGCGATGATGCACCACCAGGACGCGGTCCTGGTGCACCACGAAGATGGCCACCGTGAAATCGATCTTGTCGTGGATATGCGGCATGGAAACGAGACTGAGGCAGCGATGCCGGCAGGTCAATGCGCGGCCGGGCGGCGCACGGGCCTCACGCCTGTCCGAAACGCTCGCGATATTCGCTGGGCGTCAGGCGGACGCGGCGGCGGAAGTGATGGCGCAGCGCGCCCACCGATCCGAACCCAGCGGCTTCGGCCACGCGGTCGATGGCGAGGTGCGACGTCTCGAGAAGGCGCCGGGCCTCGTCCACGCGCACCGACGCCACCCACTCGCCGGGCGCCTGCCCGGTCGTCTCGGCGAATCGCCGCAGCAGCGTGCGCGGGCTCATGGCCACCACCGCGGCAAGCCGGTCGACGCTCCAGTCCGATGCGGGTTCGGCGCGGACCCGCTCGAGCAGCGCCGAAAAACGGCCTTCATGGGCGGGCGGTACCGGTCGCTCGATGAACTGGGCCTGTCCGCCCGTGCGATGCGCCGCCACGACCAGGCGTCGCGCCACGCTGTTGGCGGCGGCGGCACCGAAATCGGCGCGCACGATATGCAGCATCAGGTCGATGCCCGCGGCGCTTCCGGCCGATGTCAGGATCCGCCCCTCCTCGGCATAGAGGACCTGGGCGTCGACATGACAGCGCGGATGCAACGCGGCCAGCGTCCCGGCATAGCGCCAATGCGTCGCGATGCGCTTGCCGTCGAGCAGGCCGGTTGCCGCGAGCACGAAGGCGCCCGAGCAGATCGACGCCAGTCGCGCGCCGCGGGCATGCGCCCGGCGCAGCGAATGCAGCAGGCGCTTGGGCACGGGCTCGGTCGCGCCTTTCCAGCCGGGCACCACGACGAGGTCTGCCTTGCGCAGCAGATCGATCCCGCCATCGGCCTCGACGCGCAGCCCGCCCTGTGCGCGCAAGGGCCCGGGTTCGATCGCGGCGGCTGCGAAACGGTACCAGCCGGGCCCCATTTCGGGGCGGCGCAGGCCGAAGATCTCGGCGGCGATCGCGAATTCGAAGGTGCACAGCCCGTCATAGACGAGCGCGACCACCAGCGGCCCGCGCGGATTTGGCGGATTCTTGCGCATGAATGGCGTTTACGCCGCTTGTGCCGTTTTGCGCAAGGCCATACCCGTTGGCGCATTCCCCCCGAGGAGATCCGACATGCCGTCCGCCGTCGCAGCGATACCCGCCGCCCCCAGCGCCGAAGCCGAGGCGCATTTCGCCGCGTCCTTTGCGTTCGAGACCGATTGCTGGGACGTGCACGAGGCCATGAAGGCGGGGCCCGATTTCGTCCTGCTCGACGTCCGCAGTCCGGACTCCTTCGCCAGGGGTCATGTCGCCGGCGCGGTGCATCTGCCGCACGGCAAGATCACCGCGTCGCGCATGGAACAATGGCCCGCCGGCACGCTGTTCGTCGTCTATTGCGCCGGACCGCATTGCAACGGCGCGGCGCGCGCCGCGCTGCGGCTGGCGCGGCTGGAGCGACCGGTGAAGATCATGGCGGGCGGGATCACCGGCTGGCTCGACGAAGGCTTCGCGCTCGCGCGCCAGGCCGGTCACGCGGAGACATGAGGATGCTGGAACTGCGACCGGACTGCGAGTGCTGCGGGCGCGACCTGCCGCCCGAGAGCCACGACGCGTTGATCTGTTCCTTCGAATGCACGTGGTGCGCGGACTGCGCGCGCACCCGGCTCGCCGGCGGGCTATGCCCGAATTGCGGCGGCGAATTGGTCCGGCGACCGGTCAGGCCCGCCGCGAAGCTGCAGTCATCTCCGCCTTCGGCCCGGCGCAGACGACGCCCCGGGCGCTGCGCAGAAGCCCCGGCCTTCTGAAGCGACGCGTGCGCCACGGCCGGTCCGCGCGCACCGCGCCGCTCACCCGAAGGTGGAGGCCGTGATGCTGCGGTACCAGGCCTCGCCGTTCTGCGCCTCCATCTCGCGCTGATGGGCGTCGGGATTGCGCGGCGTGACGCCGCCCGAATTCGGGGTCTCGACGAAGCCGTCGGGACCGGCGCGGAAGATACCGACCACCGAGATACCGTAGCCGTCGCCGACCAGGCTGTAGCAGGTGTTGAAGTAGATCGGTTCCGGCGCCGCCCGCCCCTCGATCGCGGCGACGGCGCAGGCGACGGCGTGCTTGCCATGCGCGGTGGCGATGAAGCCGGACTTGGGCAACGGCGCCGCAACCGTGGCGTCGCCGACGACATGGACGCCCGGCACCAGCCGCGATTCGAGGGTGCGCGCAGAGACCGGGCACCAGCCGCTGGCGTCGGCGAGCCCGGCCTCCTGCGCAAGACGGCCGGCCCGCTGCGGCGGCACCACGTTCGCGACGTCGACGCGATGGCGCGTGCCGAACTCGGTCTCGAGGATCCGTTCGCGCGCGTCCACCTTCGTGACGCGCCCATCCTTGGCCAGCGGCACCCATTCGATCATGCCGGGATAGAGCTCCTTCCAGGCGTCGAGGAACAGGCCCTGCTTGGAGAACGCGTCCTTGGCGTCGAGGACAAGGATCTTGGCGCGCGGGCGGTTCAGTTTCAGCCAGCGCGCGACCATGCTGATCCGCTCGTAGGGTCCGGGCGGGCAGCGGAACGGATTGGCCGGCACCGACATCGCGAAGACGCCGCCGTCGGGGATCGATTCGATCTGGCGGCGCAGCAGATCGGTCTGCGCGCCCGGCTGCCAGGCGTGCGGGATCGTCGCCGACGCGGCCTCGTCATAGCCCTCGATCGCGCCCCAGCGCATCTCGATCCCCGGCGCGACGATCAGCCGGTCATAGGCGAGTTCGCCGCCGCTCGCGAGGCGCACCGCGCGACGCGCCGGATCGACCGCCACGACCCGGTCATGGACGATGTTCGC
>JBIKXN010000300.1:0-4983 GCA_044355765.1 Alphaproteobacteria bacterium | reverse complement strand
CGCAGCGGACGCAAGGCGGCATGGTCGGACGCGACCCCGACCGCGGCCGCGCAGAGGAACGCTCCGGCGACCGCCACCCAGGCCGACATGCCGAAGGTCGTGTTGAGCACGTAGCCGGCATAGGCGCCGACGGCCATGTGCGCCGCGACCGCGAAGTTCACGAAGCGAAGGACCGCGAAGATCGTCGTCAGGCCGATGGCGGGCACCGCGAGGATGGCGCCCGCCATCGCGCCGTTGACGACCAGCTGGAGGATCCTGTCGTCCACGTCAGACCTTGACCTCGACGACCCGCCCACCCTTGACCTGGTTGAAGCGGAACGTGACCTCCATGATGTTGCCGATGTCCGAGAAGCGGCACGGTCCCGACGCGCCGGCATAGGCGATCTCCTGGCCGGCGGCGAGCGCCTTCAGCCCGTCGATCGCGTTGTCCACCTTGATGCCCCCGGCGTTGTTGGACGAGATGCGGCGGATGTTGTCGCGGATGGCCGTTCCGGAAGCCGCGCCGGCCTTCGCGATCGACAGGATTGCGAGATTGGCGTGGTCGTAGGCCTGGCAGACGAAGGTATCGAGTTCGTCGCGGCGGATCAGACGGCGCAGCCGATCGAAGCCGCTCGATCCGGCGTCGGGCACCGGCTCCAGGCTGAAGATGTTCTCCGCCGCCTCGCGGCCCGCGCCTTCGATGAATTGCGGTGTCACGCCGTAGGCGAAGCCGATCACCTTGCCCGCATAGCCGACGCGGAACAGGTCCTTTGCCATGACGATGTTGTCGGGCTGGTAGCCGCCCATCATCAGTACGTCTGGATTGGCGCGCTTCATCTCGTCGAGCTCGGAGCGGAAGGACGTCTTGCGGGCGTCGTAGACGAGCGTGCTGACCCTGATCCCCTTGGGCTCGCAGGTCTCGCGGATGCCCTTCATGGTCGATTCGGTGAACGGCGTCTGCGGCATCATCACGTAGAAATGCTTCGCGTTCTGCCGGATCGCGAAATTCGCGAATTGCGCGCCCTGCAGTTCGGTGTGCGGCTGGGTGCGCACGAAATAGCCCTGGTGCGGCAGTTGCGCGATCGAATCGGCCGCGCAGATGCCGATCAGCATGACCTTGTTCTCCCAGCACAGCGGCAGGACCGCCGAGCCGACCGAAGAGGCCCAGACGCTCATGATCGCGCTGACCTTGTCGACGTCGATCAGCTTGCGGGCCGCGCGCACGCCGGCCTCTGGATTGGTCTGGTCGTCCTCCGAGAGATACTCGATCCGCCGGCCGAGCAGACCACCCGCCGCGTTCACCTCGTCGACCACGGCCTGATGGGCGATGCGCATGCTCGGACCGAAGGGCGCGCCGCCGCCGGTCAGGGACACGAGACCGGCGATGCGGATCGGACCGGAGCCCTGGGCGAAGGCGCCCGACGGCAGGATGAAGGGCGCGGCGGCGGCCGCGCCCGTGGTCGCGAGCGCGGCGCGGCGCGAGAGCGTCTTGCGTGACATGAACGGCATCTGAACCTCCCCTGGTGTCGTTGCGATGCTGATGGACGGATTTCCGGAAGACCGGAGCGGGCGGCGCCTAGCCGCCGAGAAAGGCCTGGCGGATGGTGGGATCGGCCGCGAGGTCGGCAGCCACGCCGTCGCGCGCGTTTCGACCGTCGACCAGCAGATAGGCGCGGTCGGCGATGCGCAGCGCCTCGAGCGCGTTCTGCTCCACCATCGCGATCGTCATGCCGTCACTATGCAGGGCTTTGACGAGCCCGAACAGGTCCGACGCCGCGGCGGGCGACAGTCCCGCCGACGGCTCGTCGAGCAGCAGCAGTTTCGGGCGGAGCATCAATGCCATCCCGACAGCCAGCGTCTGGCGCTGCCCCCCGGACAGCGACCGGGCGGGCTGCCCGCGCTTGGCGGCGAGGATCGGCAGCCGTTCGCATACCGCAGCCATGCGCTGCCGCACCTCGCCACGGTCGATATAGCCGCCCATCTCGAGGTTCTCTTCGACGGTGAGCGAGGGAAAGACATTCGCCTCCTGGGGCACGAAGGCCAGCCCGTGGCGCGCGATCTCGCGCGGCTTGAGGCCATGGATCGGCCGTCCGTCGAGATGGATGCTGCCCTCGCGCGGCCGCACCAGGCCGGCGATCGACTTGAGCAGCGTCGACTTCCCGGCGCCGTTGGGTCCGATCAGGACGACGAGTTCGCCTGCGCCGACCTCGAGTCCGGCCTGCTTGAGGACCTCGTCATGCGCGCCGTAACCGGCGACGATGCCGCGCGCGGACAGCATGCTCATGCGCGCTGCCCCAGATAGGCGGACTGCACGCGGGCGTCGGAGCGGATCTCGGCGAAGCTGCCCTCGGCGAGGTTGCGACCCTCGGCGAGGACGACGACGCGGTCGCACAACTCGGCGACCAGTCCCATATTGTGCTCGATCAGCAGGAAGGTGATGCCGCCGCGGCGCAGATCCTGGATATGCGTCGCGATCCGGCGGGCGAGGGTCGGGTTCACGCCGGCGGCGGGTTCGTCGACCATGATCAGGCGCGGATCGGACATCAGCACGCGACCGAGTTCCAGCAGCTTCTTCTGCCCGCCCGACAGATCGGCGGCGCAGTTGTCGGCGACCGCCAGGATGTCCAGACGCCGCATCACGTCGATCGCCTTCGCGCGCAGCTCCTCCTCGCGCCGTCGCGCGGCGGGCGGGCGCAGCACCGCAGCGAGGAAGGATTCTCCGGGCTGATCGCGCCCGTAGACCAGCAGATTCTCGAGCACCGTCATGCGCGGCAGGCCGCGCGCGATCTGGAAAGTCCGCGCCATCCCGACGCGCGCCAACTGGTCGGGCCGCCAGCCGGTGACGTCCTGGCCGGCGAAACGGACGCTGCCCCCGTCCGGTCTGAGGGCTCCGGTCACGGCGTTGAACAGTGTCGTCTTGCCGGCGCCGTTGGGACCGATCAGGCCGGTGATGCTGCCCTCCGCGACCGCGAGGTCGGCGCCCGCGAGCGCCACCACGCCGCCGAAGCTGCGGCGAAGCCGGCTGACCTCGAGGAGCGGGGGCGATGCCATCGGCCTGCCTGACGCGATCAGCCGCGATTGCCGCCGAAGGACTGCACGAAGAGCCTGCCGGCCGCGACGCGGTCGTGGCTGAACTGCGCGAAATCCTCCGCCACGGCCCCGGTCGTCAGCCAGGCCGCGAGTTCCTTGCCGATCGAGGGCGCGATCTTGAATCCATGGCCGCTGCCGCCGGAGAAATCCGCATAGCCGGCGGTGCCGGCGCGCGGGCCCACGAAAGGATACCAGTCCGGCGTGACGTCGTAGAGCGCCGCGTAGGAATCCACCAGCCGCATGCCGGCGAAGGCGGGGAACCTGTGGACCATCCGCGTCTGGACGTCGGCGACGAATTCCGGGTCGGCGGATTGCTTGTAGTTGTAGGGGTCGACGTCGAAATACTGCTTGGGAAAGCCGCGGCCGATCACGTAGCGGCGCTCGCCGAGTGGCCGGATGTAGATCGCGTCGATCCCGTTGGAGATGGACGTCGTCGGGATGTTGCGTCCTCGCGGCGCCTCCCAGACCGTGTCCTGCTCGCGCACGCAGCGCATCGGCATGTCGAGACCGGCGCCCTCGGCGAGCGGCCGCGCCCAGGGACCGGCGGCGTTGACCACGGTGCCCGCGGCGATCACCCCGTCTTCGGTCTCGACGCCCGAGATCCGCGCCCGGTCGCCGACAAGACGACGCACCGGCGTGCGCGGCCGCCAGTCGCCGCCGATGGCGCGGAACGCCTCGACATAGGCTTCGGTCGCGCGCACGGGATCGGTGTGGCCGCCATCGGGTTCATAGACGATGGCGGCGATGCCCTCGGGATTGATCTCCGGCAGATGTTCGGGAAAGGCGCAGCCGTCGCGTATCTCGTTGACGATGCCCATCGCCTTCTGCATCGCGACATTGCGTTTGCCGCCCTCGAGCATGTCGGCGGAGAGCAGGAAGCAATATCCGGCCTTGACGTAGCCGGCGTCGCGCCCGAGTTCCTCGCGCGAGCGCCCGAGCATCGTCATGCTGTCGCGCGCCAGCCGCACGAGCAACGGCGTGGAGTAGCTCTGTCGCATGATCGCAGCGCTGCGCCCGGTACCCCCGCTCGCCGCCTCGCCCCGATCGAGCAGCAGCACGCGCGCGCCGGACTTACGCAGGTGATAGGCCGCCGACGCGCCGGCGATTCCGGCCCCGGCGACCACGAAATCGAAGCTCATCCTCTCCTCCACTCCCCGTCCGGCTCATTCGCCCGGGACGCGTCCGTAATGCCGCGCGAGATAGTCGCGCGAGAACTTGCCCGAGATCAGATCCTGGCGCAGCGCCTCCGGCGCGCGGTCCGCCGGCTTGCCGTAGCCGCCCGCACCCGGCGTCTCGACCACGACCGCCTCGTCCGGCGCGACCTCGACGTTGAGCGGCTTGGTCGGCAGGGCCTGCTCGCCGCCGGCGGTCAGCTTGCGGAAGCGGCCTGTGCCGCCCTCGCCGCCGCCGAAGATGCCCCAGGGCCGGTGCACGAAGCGCTCGCCCTGCCCGCTGAAGACCATGCTGTGGCCCACCGGCCGCACGACGCGCCGCAGGCCCATGCCGCCGCGGAACTTGCCGGGCCCGCCGGAATCGCCGACGAAGCCGTAGCTCTCGACCAGCAGCGGGTACTCCATCTCGATCGCCTCGACCGGCAGGTTCGAGGTGTTGGTGATGTGCACCTGGACGCCGTCCTTGCCGTCCTTGGCCGCGCGTCCGCCGAACCCGCCGCCCAGGGTCTCGAGATAGACGTAGTCGCGGCCGCGGCGCGCATCGTGGCCGAAGAACACCGCGGTGGTGTTGGCGCCGTTCGCGGCGCCGACCGCGGCGTTGGGCACCGCCGGAGCCAGCGCTCCGATCACAACGTCGACGATGCGCTGCGCGGTGTTGGCGCGTGCGGCGACCGCGGCCGGGAAGGCCGCGTTGATCAAGGTTCCCTTCGGCGCGACGATCTCGACGACGTCGAACAGGCCC
>JBIKXN010000299.1:0-4985 GCA_044355765.1 Alphaproteobacteria bacterium | reverse complement strand
GCGCCTGCCCAAGGACGTGGCAAAGAACACGCCCCGCGTCGTCGTGCACAAGATCAGCAAGTACGACGTCGACGGGCCATGGTGGGCGTGGAACTGGCTCGAACTCGGCGAGCACTCGGGCACGCATTTCGACGCGCCGCACCATTGGTTGAGCGGCAAGGACTTCCCGAACGGCTCCACCGACACGCTCGACGTGCAGCGGCTGATCGCGCCGGTGAACGTGATCGACTGCTCGGCCGAAGCCGCCGCCGATCCCGACTACCTGCTGACCGCCGCTGGCGTGAAGGCATGGGAAGCGGAGCACGGAGAGATCCGCCCCGGCGAATGGGTGGTCATGCGGACAGACTGGGACAAGCGCATGCATGACGAGGAGCTGTTCCTCAACGAGGATCCCGATCCGCACGAGGACGGCTCGCATTCGCCAGGCCCTTCGACCGACTGCATCGACTACCTGCTCTCGAAGGGCATCGTCGGCTGGGGCACGCAATGCGTGGGTACCGATGCCGGCATGGCCGGAAAGTTCAGCCCGCCCTACCCCGCGCACAACTTCCTGCATCGCGACAACTGCTTCGGCCTCGCCAGCCTGTGCAATCTCGACCAGTTGCCGCCCAAGGGCGCGATCCTTGTCGTGACGCCGCTCAAGATCAAGAACGGCACCGGCAGCCCGATCCGCGCGCTGGCGCTGGTCCCGCGGGGCTGAGCGCGTCATGGCCGAAAGGTCCTTTGCCCGCGAGGTCGAAGACCTGAGGCTCGGCGCAGGCCAGGTGTTCCGCGGCGAAGGCATCCTCGCGATCACCAAGGCCCTGCTCGAGAACGGCGTCGGCTATGTCTGCGGCTATCAGGGCGCGCCGATATCGCATCTGATGGACGTGCTGGCGGACGCGCGGGACATTCTGGACGAATACGGGATCCGGTTCGAATCGAGCGCCAGCGAGGCGACCGCGGCGGCGACGCTGGCAGCCTCTGTGATGTATCCGATCCGCGGCGCGGCCGTGTTCAAGTCGCCGGTGGGAACCAACGTCGCCGCCGACGCGCTCGCCAATCTCGCCTCCGGCGGCGTCACCGGCGGCGCGCTCGTCATCATGGGCGAGGACTACGGCGAGGGCTCCTCGATCATGCAGGAGCGCAGCCACGCCTTCGCGATGAAGTCGCAGATCTGGCTGCTCGATCCGCGTCCGAACCTGCCCTCGATCGTCAAGGCCGTCGGCGACGGCTTCGCGTTGTCCGAGGCGTCGAACACGCCGGTGATGCTCGAGGTACGCATCCGCGCCTGTCACGTGACCGGCAGCTTCGTCGCCAGCGACAACCGTCGACCGGCCATGACCGTCAAGGACGCGCTGGAGAACCCGCGCCGCGACACCGGCCGTATCGTCCTGCCGCCGGCGTCCTTCGTGCACGAGCGCGAGAAGGTGGAGCGCCGGTGGCCGGCCGCGATCGAGTTCATCGCCCGCAATCGGCTCAACGAGGTCTTCGCCGACCGGCCATCCGGAATCGGCATCGTCATGCAGGGCGGCATGTACAACAACGTCCTGCGGGCGCTCGATCTGCTTGGCCTCGCCGACATCGACGGCGAAAGCCGCATCCCGCTCTATGTCCTCAACGTCACCTATCCGCTGATCGACGACGAGATCGCGGAATTCGCGCGTGGCAAGTCCGCCATCCTCGTCGTGGAGGAAGGGCAACCGGCCTATATCGAACCGGCGATCCACGCCATCCTGCGCAAGCGCGCCATCGCGACCGAGGTCCATGGCAAGGGGACGCTGCCGCTCGCCGGCGAGTACACGACGTCGGTCCTGCTGGCCGGGATCCGCGGCTTCGTCGGCGACCAGGACCGCTCGCTGCTGCGCAACGACAACCGCCTGCCGGATCCCAAGCCGACGCTGGACCATCCCGCGGTCCGCAGGCTCGCCGGCGTGGTCCCGCCGCGCCCGCCGGGCTTCTGCACGGGATGCCCCGAACGGCCGATCTTCGCGGCGCTGAAGCTGGTCGAGAAGGAACTGGGAGCCCATCACGTGGCGGCGGATATCGGCTGCCATCTCTTCTCGATCAATCCGCCCTTCAACATCGGCGCGACGACGATGGGATACGGGCTGGGCCCGGCATCGGCATCGGCGTTCAATGTCCCGGCCGGCAAGCGCTCGATCTCGATCATGGGCGACGGGGGGTTCTGGCACAACGGGCTGACATCCGGCGTCGGCAACGCCGTGTTCAACCGCAACAACGGCCTGATCGTCGTCGTCGACAACCATTACTCGGCCGCCACCGGCGGCCAGGACCTGCCGTCGTCCCGCGCGGCGAATCCCGCGCGCGCGACGCGCAACCCGATCGCGCGGGCGGCCGAAGGCGTCGGCGCGACATGGGTGCGAGAGATCGACCGCACCTACGATGTGGCGCGGATGCGCGACACGATGCGCGAGGCGCTGACCAGCGACGAGCCGGGACCGAAGGTCATCGTCGCCTCATCCGAGTGCATGCTCAACCGCCAGCGCCGCGAGCGGCCGCTGGAAGCCAAGGCGATCGGCGCGGGTACGCGCGTCGTCAAGCCGCGCTTCGGCGTCGACGAGGACATCTGCACCGGCGACCATGCCTGCATCCGGCTTTCCGGATGTCCCTCCCTGTCGGTGAAACACACGTCGGACCCGCTCAAGGACGATCCCGTCGCCGCGATCGACAACAGCTGCGTTGGATGCGGCAATTGCGGCGAGGTCGCCGAGGCGGCCGTGCTCTGCCCGTCCTTCTACCGTGCCGACGTGGTCCACAACCCGACCCGCAGGGATCGGGCGCTCACCCGGCTGCGGGATGCCGTGATCGGGTGGCTCGCGCGCCGCCGCGATCGCCGGCGCGTCGTCTTCCCGACCTGAACCGCAGATGGACACGGCGCCGGAGGCGAAGGGCGAAAGCCGACCGATCTCGATCGCCATCGTGGCGATGGGCGGACAGGGCGGCGGGGTGCTGGCGGGCTGGATCGCGGCGGCGGCCGAGGCGAGCGGCTTCGTTTCCCAGACCACCTCGGTTCCGGGCGTCGCGCAACGCACGGGAGCGACGATCTACTACATCGAGATCGTTCGCCGCCGCGACGGCGCTCGGCCGCCGGTCCTGGCGCTGATGCCGGTTCCCGGCGACGTCGACCTGGTCGTCGCCGCGGAATGGATGGAGACCGGACGCGCGATCCTGCGCGGGCTGGTGACGCCCGACCGCACGACGCTCATCGCGTCGAGCCAGCGGGCCTATGCCGTCGCCGAAAAGGAGAAGCCGGGCGACGGCACCGCAGATGCGGCCAGCGTGCTCGAAGCCTTGGGTGTCGCCGCGCGGCGCAGCATCGTCGCGGATTTCGCGCGCGTCGCCGAAAGCGCGGGCAGCGCGATCTCGGCCTCGCTGCTCGGTGCGATCGCAGCGTCTGGCGCGCTGCCGGTCGGTCGCGAAGCCTTCGCCAACGCGGTCCGCGCGAGCGGCGTCGGCGTGCGATCGAGCCTGGAGGCCTTCGATGCCGGCTTCGACGAGGTGCTGCGCGGCGCGACGCCGCCGACCCTGCGACCGGGCAAGGTGGTGCCCGACCTGCCCGAGCGCACCGGCATCGGCGTCCTCGATGCGCTGCTCGATCGGGTGCGGCGCGAGTTCCCGGCGCAGGCGCAGCGGCTGGTCTATGCGGGTCTGCGCCATGTCGTCGACTATCAGGATCCCGCCTATGGCGCCGAGTATCTCGACCGCCTGCGCGCGATCGCGGATCTGGACGCCGCCCATGGCGGGGCCATGCGCGGCTTCGAGCTGACCAGCGAGACCGCGCGCCAGCTCGCGCGCGCCATGGCCTATGACGACGCGATCCGGGTCGCCGATCTCAAGACGCGCCTGTCGCGGCGCGCGCGCGTCGAGGCCGAACTGGGCTTCGATCCGGGACGGCAGGTCATGCAGACGACCGAGTTCTTCCATCCCCGGATAGAGGAAGTCTGCGCCAGCCTGCCCGCCTGGCTCGGCGCGGCGATCGAGCGGCGACCCTGGCTTGCCGGCGCGATCGGCAGGATCTTCTGCCGGGGCCGGAGGATCCGTACCGACACCGTCTTCGGCTATCTGCAGCTGCATCTCGTTGCCAGCCGCAGACCGGGGCGACGCGCGACGCTGCGGCACAGCCGCGAAAGCCTGCATGTCGATGCGTGGCTCGCGCGCGTCGCAGGGACCATACCGCGCGATGTTCATCTGGCTCTGGAGGTCGTCCGCTGCCGCGCCCTCGTCAAGGGATATTCGGACACGATGGCGCGCGGGCTGTCGAAATTCGACCGCGTCCTGCGCGGCGCCGACATGGTCGCCGGACGGCAGGACGCCGCGGACTGGGTCCGGCGTCTGCGGGAGGCGGCGCTGATCGACGAGGAGGGCGCCGCCCTCGACGGCGCCTTGAAGACCCTTGCCACGCTGGACGAGGTCCCGGACGCCGCGGCGTCGCGGCCCACCTGAGCGCGCCGCACGGCGCGGGCGCGACGCAGACCGCGGCTATCTCACGCGAACGTGGCGCAGCCGGGACCAGTTGTCGGCACGCGGCACCAGTTCGATGTTGTCCTTCGCGCCCCAGACGATGACCCGCTGGAAGACAGGCACCGTCGCGACGTCGTCGCGCGCGATCCGCAGCGGCTCTCCCATCATGGCGGTGCGCCGCACACGCCCAACCACTGCCACGCGCTCACGCGCGCAGGGGAGTGGCAGGTTCGGCGTTTGTCGCCGTCCGGGCCTGGTCGATCCCGCCGCCAGCTCTGTTCATATTCCGCGCCGCCAGGAAATCCCGCTCCGTTTCCGTGCGGCTGGAACCTGCTCTAGACTGGCGCTGCCGGGGCCCGCGGCGTCCACCCATTCAGCCGGACATCCACTCCGGACCACGCGGAGAGCGCGACCATGGAGCCCCAGAGCCAGCCCGAGGCCACCGACCCGACGCGCGCCGAGACCGACCGGCGAACGGCGCCCGAGGCTCCTGCCGGCGCGATGCACGCATCCGTCGTCGG
>JBIKXN010000023.1:0-16219 GCA_044355765.1 Alphaproteobacteria bacterium | reverse complement strand
GCCGGCGCGGTCGGCGCCTTTCTGCTCTGCGGCGCCTTGATGTTCGTGGCGGGCTCCTGGAAGCCGCTCGGGCGCTGGGTGGCGGCGATCCCGCCGCCGCTCGCCAATGCGATGCTGGCGGGCGTGCTGCTGGGGCTGTGCCTGGCGCCGTTGCGCGCGGTGGCGCAGGTCCCGCTGCTCGCCCTGCCCGTGATCCTCGCCTGGGCGGTCATGCTGCGGATCAGCCGTCTTCACGCGGTGCCGGTCGCGGTCGGCCTCGCGGCGATCCTGATCGCCGCGACGACGTCGGCACCGCCCGGCGGCTTCGGCGCGCTCTGGCCCGACCCGGTCGCGGTGGTGCCGCGCTTCGATCTGGCGGCGCTGATCGGCATCGGCTTGCCGCTGTTCATCGTCACGATGGCCTCGCAGAACATCCCGGGGATCGCCGTGCTCAACGCCAATGGCTACCGGCCCGATCCTGGTCCGCTGTTCCGCGCGACTGGAGTGTTCTCGCTGCTGGCCGCCCCCTTCGGTTCGCATGCGGTCAATCTCGCTGCGATCACCGCGGCGATCTGCGCCGGGCCCGATGCGCATCCCGATCCTGGCCGGCGCTGGATCGCGGCCGTCGTCGCAGGGGGCGGCTATGTCGTCTTCGGCCTGCTGGCGGGCGCCGCGACCGCGCTTGTCGCCCTGTCGCCGCCGGTGCTGATCGAGGCGGTCGCCGGGCTCGCGCTGCTCGGCGCCTTCGCCAATTCGCTGTCGGCGGCGCTGGCGCAGCCGGCCGAGCGCGAGGCGGCGGCGGTGACGTTCCTCACCGCGGCTTCGGGCCTGACGCTGTTCGGGATCGGCGGTGCGTTCTGGGGTCTGCTCGCCGGGTTCGCTATGCTGGCCGTTGCGCGCTGGCGCGCCATCGACTGAGCGGCGCCGTTCACGGAGAAAGACATGACCGAGTTCCAGCCCTTCGCCCTCGAACGCATGATGGGCAAATGGGAAAACACCGTTCGCTACAACCTTTCCGAAAGCGGCGTCCATCCGCTCCGGCTCGGCGAATTGATGGCGCTGGCCGGACGCTCGGTCGACGAGCTTGCGGCGGTCGAGCTGAACTATCCGCAGGCCAACGGCACGCCCGCGCTGCGGCGCGCGATCGCCGCCCTCTACCGCGGGGCGGACGAGAACAATGTCCTGGTGACGACCGGTGCCGTCGAGGCCAACTACCTGATCGTCAACACGCTGCTCGCGCCCGGCGACGAAGCGGTGGTGATGCGGCCCAACTATCTCCAGGTCTGGGGCGTGGCGCGCAATCGCGGCGTGCGCGTGAAGGATTTCGATCTGGTCGAGGCGAAGGGCTGGGCGCCCGATCTCGACCAGCTGGCGGCGGCGGTCGGTCCGCAGACGAAGCTGATCGCCGTCTGCAATCCCAACAATCCGACCGGGCGCATCATGAGCGCCGCCGAGATGGCGGCGATCGTCGCCGCGGCGGAGCGTGTCGGCGCATGGATCCTCGCCGACGAGGTCTATGCCGGGGCCGAGCGCGAGACCGACGCGACGACGCAAAGCTTCCATGGCATGTACGACAAGGTCCTGGCCGTCGGCAGCATGAGCAAGGCCTATGGTCTGCCTGGCCTGCGCACCGGCTGGGTGGTCGGCCCGCCCGCGCTGCTCGACGAGATGTGGGCGCGGCACGACTACGTCACCATCACCGGCACGATGCTGTCCGACCGGCTGGCGACGCTGGCGCTGTCGCCGGAAGTCCGGCCGCAGATCCTGGCGCGTACGCGCGGCCTGATCCGCGCCGGATATCCGGTGCTGCGCGACTGGGTGGCGCGGCAGGGCAACCGGATGACGCTGTTCGCGCCGCAGGCCGCGGCGATCGCCTTCGTCAGCTACGATCGCCCGGTCAATTCGACGCTGCTGGTGGAGCGCCTGCGCACGGAACAGAGCGTGCTGATCGTTCCCGGCGACCATTTCGGCCACGACCGCCATCTGCGCATCAGCTTCGGCCTGCCGCACGCCTATCTCTCCGCAGGCCTGGAGCGGATCGGCCGGATGCTCGAGGAGATCCGCTGATAGGCGCGACGCCCGCGCGGCGAGGAGGAGATGCGATGCGCATGATCGAATACGGGGCCGCACCGCCCGAGGTGCGCGCCGTCTACGACGACATCATGGCGACGCGGAAGGTCGACTGGATCAACAATTTCTGGAAGGTCCTGGCCAACGATCCCGCGACCTTGCGGCGGACATGGGACTCGCTGAAGCAGGTGATGGCGCCCGGCGCGCTCGATCCCCTGGTCAAGGAGATGATCTATCTGGCCATCAGCGCCAGCAACGGCTGCGGCTATTGCATCGCCTCCCACACGGCGGCCGCGCGCAAGGCCGGTATGAGCGACGCGATGTTCGGCGAGCTGATGGCCGTCGTCGGGATGGCGAACGAGACCAACCGGCTCGCGCAGGGCTGGCAGGTCGAGATCGACGCGCGCTTCGCGCCGAAGGCCTGAGCGCCGGCCGTCCCGGCGTCAGCCCTTGACGCCGCCTGCCGTGAGGCCGCCGACCACGCGTTCCTGGAACACCGCGATCAGGATCGCCACCGGCACGATCGCCACGATCAGCGCCGCCGAGATGATCGGCCAGGGAAAGGCGAATTCGCCCTGGTAGAGCGTGATGCCGACCGGCACGGTGCGCATGGACTGGCGGCTTGCCAGCGTAAGGGCCAGCAGGAACTCGTCCCAGGCGTTGACGAAGGCGAGTATCGCGGCCGTGAAGACGCCCGGTCCGGCGAGCGGCACGACGACGCGCCACAGCGTCTGCAGCCGCGTGCAGCCGTCGATCATCGCCGCGTTCTCGAGATCGGCGGGAATGTCCTGGAAGAAGCTGGCGAGCACCAGCGTGCAGACCGGCATCGACAGCACCGCGTAGGGCAGGATCAGCGCCAGCCAGGTGTTGAGCAGGCCGAGACCGCGCATGGTCTGGAACAGCGGCACCATGAGCGCGATCAGGGGGAACATCGCGACCGCGAGGATCGCCTGCAGGATGATCCGGCGCCCGGGCACGCGAAGCCTGGTGAGCGCGTAGGCGGCGAGCGCCGAGACCGTCACGCAGAGCAGCGTCGACAGCGTGGCGACGACGAAGCTGTTCCACAGGAACAGCGGCAGCGGCTGGTCGGCGAAGGCGCGCAGATAGTTGTCGAAGGTCGGATCCTGCGGCCAGTAGGTGATGGGCTGGCGCATCAGTTCGCCCTCGGTCTTCAGCGAGGTGAACAGGATCCACAGAACCGGCAGGAACCCGTTTCCGGCCACGATCAGCGCCGCGAGCCAGACCATGCGTCGGCGCGTCGGGATCATCGCGCGTCCTCCGCGCGGGAAATCCGGCGCAGATAGACCGATGTTGCCGCCGCGCTGACCAGGAACATCAGCACCGCCAGCGCCGAGCCGTAGCCGAAATCGAGGAAGTCGATCGTCGTCTTGTGGATGTACATGGCCAGCGTCTCCGTCGACTCGCCCGGACCGCCGCCGGTCATCGCATAGGGTATGTCGAATGTCTGGATGGCGGTGATCGTGCGGAAGATCAGCGCCACGACGATCGCCGGTCGCAGCGCCGGCAGCGTGACCGAACGGAAGCGCTGCCAGGCGCTGGCGCCGTCGACCGAGGCCGCCTCGTAGAGTTCGCGCGGGATGGCCTGCAGTCCGGCGAGCAGGACCAGCGCCACGAATGACGAACTCTTCCACACGATGGCGATCGATGTCGCGGCGAAGGCAAGCCCGGGGCTGGACAGCCATTGCAGCTTCTCGAAGCCCAGCCGCAGCAGCACGTCGTTGACGATCCCCTGCTGGTACTCGAAGAACCAGCGGAAGATCAGCCCGGCGAACACCAGCGGCAGCGCCCAGGGCAGCAGCAGGCCGAGCCGCACCGGCCACTTGACCCGGAAGGGCAGGTTGGCGAGCAGCGCCAACCCCAGGCCGACGACGAGCGCTGCGGGCACGGTCAACACGATGTAGAGCAGCGTGTTGCCCGTGGCGCCCCAGAAGCGCGGATCGGCGAGCGCGTAGGCGTAGTTCTCGAACCCGACGAAAGGCGCCTCGCCGGCGCGGCTGCCCTGATCGACCTGCCGGAAGCTGGTCAGGATCAGCCGCACGACCGGATAGACGACGATCAGCCCCAGCAGCGCCGCCGCCGGGGCGAGCATGGCATAGCCGAGCCAGCGCTCGCCCCGCTCGAGCGGTCCCACGCGCATGGTCGCGCGCTGGTCCTGTCCGGGCCGCCCGCCGCGCCTCGCGCGTCAGCGCATGGCGCGCGGCAGCCTGGCGTTCATGTCCGACAACGCCTGGTCGACGGTCTTGGTGCCCGCGAGGAAGGCGTTGGTGTTGGAGCGGACGATGTCGCTGACCTCGGGATATCGCGGGCTGACCGGGCGTGCGCGAGCGGTCTGCACGACCGGCAGCGCCTGGCTGAACCAGGGATTGGCCTTGAGGACGTCGGCATCGGCGTAGACCTCCGCGAAGACGGGCAGATGCGAGGCCAGGACCGCCTGCATCTTCGAGATCTCCGGCGAGGAGAGGAAGCGCACGAGCTTCACCGCCTCGGTCTTGTGGCGCGAGAAGGCCGAGACCGCGAGCTGCCATCCGCCGATGCATGTCGCCGGCTTGCCGTCGCGGAAGCCGGGCAGCGGCACGACGCCGACCTTGTCCTTGACCTGGGTGTCGGCGTCGCCCTGGAAGCGGTTCCAGGCATAGCCCCACTGCATCGCGTAGACCAGATTGCCCGCCTGGAAGTTCAGCCGGATGCGGTCGGTGACGATTTCAGCGAGGTTCGGCGGCGTCACGCCGGCGCTGCGCATGTCGGACCACAGCCCGAGCGCGCGGCGCGCCGCCGGGGTGGCGACGTCGACGCGACCTCCCTGGCCCAGATCGCCGCCTGCGCCCCAGAGCGGCACCAGGAAGGTGCAGACCGTGCCTTCGATCGGCGCGCCCGCGGTCTGGAAGCCGCTGAGATTGGCGTTGCCTTCGGCCGCGAGGATCTTGCGCGCGCCCTCGATCAGGTCTTCCCACGAGCGCGGCGGCTGGACCCCGTGCTTCGCCAGCAGGTCGGTGCGGTAATAGAGGAACTGCGCGTCGGCGAAGTACGGCAGGGCCATCACCTTGCCGTCGACGATGTTGGCTTCGCGATAGGCCGGCAGATAGCGGTTCATCACCGCGTCGCGCTCGGCCCCAAGATAGGAATCGAGCGGCTCGGCCCAGCCCTGCGCGGCCCATTGCGCGGGCCGGATCACGTCGATCAGCACCACGTCGAGCGCCGAATCCTTCGCCGCGAGCACGGTGTTCAGATATTGCTGCTGCTGGTCGGATGTCGCGCCGCCGACCTCGACCTCGACGCGGATGCCAGGGTTGCGCTGGCTGTAGAGGTCGACGATCTGGCGCATCACGTCGGGGCGCTGCTGGCCGCCGGTGAAGATGCGCAACGTGGTCTGCTGCGCGGATGCCGCGAGCGACCCGAGCGACAATGCGAGCGCCAGGCAGATGCCGGATACGCGAGCGACAGCTTTCATCCTTCGATCCTCCCCCTTTTGCGTTTTCGCGCGTCGCGGTCGACGCCGCACGACGGCGATCAGGCTATCCCGGTTCAGTGAACCCCGGAACCGGTTTCCCCGCGCCGTTCTGCCGCGTCGTCGCAGTGCGTGGTTCACGCGCCGCCATGCTTGGGCATCGCGGCGGGGGCCTCGGCGCCCGTCATTGTGCGCTGCAGCAGACGGCGATGCGCGACATAGTCTTTTATGGTGGGACGGAGCGTCCCGCGGATCGACGCCGTCGATCTCCGGCCCGAAACCCGGCGTCAGCGGCCGCGCTTCCACGGCGGCGCTGATCGCGGCCGCGGCGTAGGCCGCCAGTCCGGCGCCGCCAGTTCGAAGCCGGCGAAGTCGAAGGCCGGTCCGACCGTGCAGCCGACCAGCGTCCAGGCGCCGAGGCTCTCCGCGGTCTGCCAATGGCCCGCCGGCACGACCAGCTGTGGCCGTTGCCCGGCGGCAAGATCGGGGCCGAGCCAGCGCGCCGCGGCGTCGTTGCCGTCGGGCGACGTGGTGAGCACCAGCGGCGCACCGGCATACCAGTGCCAGATCTCGGCCGCATCGACGCGGTGCCAGCGCGACACCTCGCCCGCCGCCAGCAGGAAATAGATCGCGGTCATGGCGCCGCGTCCGCCGTCCGGCGCGGCGTGACGGAACGTCTCGGCGTAGTGCCCGCCCTCGGGATGCGGCGCGAGGCCGAGGGTTGCGATGACTTCGGCCGCCTTCATTTCGGCTTCGTTGCGGCGAAGGAGGCGATCTCGCGGTCCGCCTTGTCGAGCCAGGCGAAGAGCTTCGGCCGCGCGGCGCGCGCCCCCGGCACGACGTCGCGGAACTCCAGCCAGTCGAGGGCGCAGGCGACCGCGATCTTGCCGAGATCGAGCGGTCCTTCGAGATCGGCGCTCTCCGCCTCGAGCAGGTCGAGCGCGTTGGCGATCTTCGCCGTCTGTCCGTCGAGCCAGCCCTGCCATTGCAGGCCGGCCGGCCGCATCGCACGCTCGTAGCGAACGAGGATCCCGGCATCGGCGATGCCGTCGGCGATCGCCTCCATGCGCAGGGCCTTCCAGCGGCCGCGTCCGGTCGCGGGCAGCAACCGGTTCCCGCCCAGCGCGTCGAGATACTGGACGATGACCTTCGACTCGACCAGCGTCAGCCCGTCGTCGGTGATCAGCGCCGGGATCTTCATCAGCGGGTTGTGCGGCGCCAGATCCGCGTTCGGCGCGGCGGGATTGACCGCTGTGTTCACCGTCTCGATGCGGCCCTCGAGGCCGTTTTCGATGGCGACGATCATCACCTTGCGCACGAAGGGCGAAAGCGCGGAATAGAACAGCTTCATCGTCGGTGGTCTCCTCGTTCGGGTGGCCGGCTCGTTCAGCGGAACTGATCCTTGGCGCGGCGCAGGAAGCCGAAGACCGCGGCCGGGTCGCCGGCGTCGAGGCCATGGGCGCGCGCAAGCTCGGGATCGTCGGCGCGCAGGAAGGGATTGGTGCGCTTCTCGAGCCCCAGCGGCGAAGGCACCGTGGCTTCGCCGCGCGCGCGCGCGGCGTCGACCGCGACGCTGCGCGCCGCCAGCGCGGCGTTGCCGGGATCGACATGCCGCGCGAAGCGGGCGTTGGACTGGGTGTATTCGTGCGCGCAATGGACCATCGTGTCGTCGGGCAGCGCGCGCAGCTTCGCGAGCGAGGCCCACATCTGCGGCGCCGTGCCCTCGAACATCCGCCCGCAGCCCAGCGCGAAGAGCGTGTCGCCGCAGAACAAGGCGCGGTCCGCCGCGAACCAGAAGGCGATATGGCCGCGCGTGTGGCCGGGGACGTCGAGCACGACCGCGCGCGCGGCGCCGAGATCGAAGCCCTCGCCGTCGCCGAGCGCGACGTCGATCCCGGGAATGCGCGTCCGGTCGGCGGCCGGACCGACGATCGTGCAGCCATAGGCCGATTTGAGGTCGAGGTTGCCGCCGACGTGGTCCGCGTGATGATGCGTGTTCAGCACATGCCCCAGTCGCCACCCCCGCGCCTCCAGCGTCGCGCGCACCGGCCTCGGATCGGCGGGGTCGACGACGGCGACGGCGCCGGTCGCGATCTCGCGCAGCAGCCACACGTAGTTGTCGGCGAGGCAGGGGATGCGGCGTATCTCGAGCGGCATCGCGGCGCCACTTTCGACTTCGGGTTCAGCCGCGCCGCCAGCGCCAGCGCGCCAGCAGCATGCGGAGGACACGCAAGACCGGCAGCCGCTCCTCGGCGGGTTCGAAGGCGAGCGCCGCGAGCGTGACCTTGTCCTTGTCGAGCGCATGGACGAGCATTTCGCCCGTGCCCAGCGCGACGCGGTCGCCGACTTCGACCGATCCGCCGAGGCGGCGGCGCAGAAACGCGTCGATCGTCTCGTCCGGCCGCGCGTCGCCCGGGTCGATGCCGTAGAGCCCGCACAGCGCGCCCATCGTCGTCCCGCCGTGGAAATGGAACATGCCGGCGCGCCGCGTGCTGGCGGCCGGTATCTCGGCGGGCGCGGAGAACAGGCGATCGAGCGCGATGATGTGCTGCGGCGGCGCGAGAGCGATGACGTAGTCTTCGGCCTCGAGTCGCTCGATCCTGTCGCGCTGCATCACCACGCCGGCGCGGATCACCGCGATGATGCGCGTGCGTCGCGGCAGATGCAGTTCCTGGTAGCGGACGGCGAGCGCCGGGCTTCCCTGGGCGACCCGCCAGCTCGCCGCCTCGCGGTCGGCGGACAGCGGCAGGTCGATGTCCCGCCGCGTCGACTGCTCGGGTGTCGGCGGCAGTTCCAGGCCGAGGAACCGCGCCGCCGGGGCGATGGTCCAGCCCTGCAGCAGCAGCGAGGCGATGACCACCACGAAGGCGACGTTGAAGACCTTCATGCCATCCGGGATCCCGGCCATCACCGGGATCGAGGCGAGGAAGATCGGGACCGCGCCGCGCAGGCCGACCCAGGCGATGAAGCTGCGCTCGCGCAGATTGAAGCGGAAGGGCGCCAGGGCGACGAACACCGCGGCCGGCCGGGCGACGAAGATCAGCGCCAGCGCGATCAGGATCTCGGCGCGCCAGTCGGCGAACAGCGCCGAGGGCGTCACCAGCAGCCCGAGCAGCAGGAACATGGCGATCTGCGACAGCCAGGCGAGACCGTCGTGGAAGCGGCTGATGACCTGCTGCGCGCGGTGGCGGTTGTTTCCGAGCACGAGGCCGGTGAGGTAGATCGCGAGGAAGCCGGAGGCCTCGACCAGCTGCGCGCCGGCGAAGACGGTGAGCGCCGCCGCCGCGGCCAGGATCGGATAGAGCCCGGCCGCGATCTCGACGCGGTTGATCAGCCACAGCAGGCCGTAGCCGCCGCCGATGCCCAGCGCCGCGCCGCCCAGCATCTGCACGAGGAACACGACGCCGACATGCATCGGGTCGAGCGCCACCTGGGTCGCGGACAGCAGCTCGATGCAGGCGATCGTGAGGAAGATCGCCATCGGGTCGTTCATGCCCGACTCGACCTCGAGCGTCGCGCTGACGCGCTTGGAGATCTCGGTGCCGCGCGCGTGCAGCAGCAGGAAGACGGCGGCCGCGTCGGTCGAGGCGATGGTCGCGCCGATCAGCATGCCCGTGAGCCAGCCGATGTCGAGGGCCCAGGTGGCGATCGCGCCGGCGATCGCCGCGGTGACGACGACACCGACCGTCGCGAGGCTGGAGGCGGGCCAGAGGGCGACGCGAAAGGCCTTGCGCGGCGTACGCAGGCCGCCGTCGAAGAGGATGATGGCGAGCGCCACCGACCCAACCAGATAGGTGAGCCGGAAATCGTCGAAGCGGATGCCGCCGATCCCGTCCTCGCCGGCCAGCATGCCGATGCCCAGGAACACGAGCAGCAGCGGCGCGCCGATGCGCGACGAGATCATCACCAGCAGGATGCTGACGGCGACCAGCAGCGCGCCGACGAAGATGAGCTGGAACACCAGCTGGTTGATCGCTTCCACCGAAATCCCCCCGCCGTCGCTTGTGCCCCAATCCGCGCGGGGCGCGCAACCCCTGCCGAAGGCGGCTTTTCGTCCTAGATTCCAGGTCATGGCCGCCGATGCCGCCGACCTTCGCGACTTCTACGCGACCCCCCTGGGCCGCACCGCCCGGACCGCGATCCGCGCCCGGCTACGCGAGATCTGGCCGGATATGGCCGGACAACGCGTCGCGGGGATCGGTTATGCCGGGCCCTATCTGCGCGGCTGGGCGGGCGAGGCGGAGCGCGTGCTGGCGCTTATGCCGGCCGCGCAGGGGGCGCTGCGCTGGCCGCCGGGCGCGCGCAGCGCGGCGGCGCTCGTCGACGAGGCGGCGCTGCCGCTGCCCGACAGCTCGGTCGACCGCGTCCTGCTGGTGCATGCCGTCGAGCATGCCGAACAGCTGCGCCCGATGCTGCGCGAGGTCTGGCGGACGCTGTCCGGGTCCGGGCGGGCGATCTTCGTGGTGCCGAACCGGCGCGGCGTATGGGCGCATGTCGACACCACGCCCTTCGGCCACGGCCAACCCTATTCCTCGGGCCAGCTGGTCAGGTTGCTGCGCGACAATCTCTTCGTGCCGACCGCCACGGCCGCGGCGCTGTTCGCCCCGCCGGTCCGCTCGCGTCTGGTGCTGGGCTCCGCGCGCGCCTGGGAGCGGGCCGGCCGGCGGGCGTTCGAGCGTTTCGCCGGAGTGGTGATCGTCGAGGCGGCGAAGAGCCTCTACATCCCGGATGCGATCCGGCGGCCCCGCGCGCTGCCGTCGGGCCGTCCGGCGCTCGCCGCCGGCTGGCGGGTCACGCGCGGCGGGTGAGGACGAAGAGCCCCTGTTCGCCCAGCAGATTGGCGAGGAAGCCCGGCGCGCGCAGCGCGCGCGGCCTGCCGCCGGCATCGAGCACCATGCCGCGCTCGATCGCGATGCCGACATCGGCGCACAGCTCGGCGAAGTCGTCGATGGTGCACAGATGGATGTTCGGCGTCTCGTACCAGGCGACGTCGTAGGACTCGGTCACCGGCATCTTGCCCGACCACAGCAGCTTGAGCCTGATGTGCCAGGCCCCGAAATTGGGGAAGCTGACGACGGCGCGGCGTCCGATGCGCACCAGCTGGCGCAGCACCTCGCGCGGATCGAACGTCGCCTGCAGCGTCTGCGAAAGGATGACGTAGTCGAAGGCGTCGGAGGGATAGTCCTTGAGGTCGGTGTCCGCGTCGCCCTGGATGACCGACAGGCCATGGGCGACGCAGTTGTTCACCCCGGCCTGGCTGATTTCCATCCCGCGGCCGTCGGCCTGCCGGACATGCACCAGATAGTCGAGCAGCTCGCCGTCGCCGCAGCCGATGTCGAGCACGCGGCTGCCGGGCGGGATCATCTCCGCGATCAGCTGCAGGTCGACGCGGATATTGGCCCGCGGATGCGCGCCGACGGAAAGCGGCTGGCTCGCCATCAGCGCTTCAGCCCGCGCCGGTCGGCGCAGCCTTCGATGAAGCCGCCCAGCACCTTGAACAGCTCCGGCTCGTCGAGCAGGAACGCGTCGTGCCCCTTGTCGGTCGGGATCTCCACGAAGCTGACATTGGCGGCCGCGGCGTTGAGGGCATGGACCAGGGCGCGGCTCGCCGCGGTCGGGAACAGCCAGTCGGAGGTGAAGCTGACGACGCAGAAACGCGCCTTGCTGCCGCGGAAGGCCTCGGCGAGCTGGCCGCCGAAATCGCGCGCGAGGTCGAAATAGTCCATCGCGCGGGTGATGTAGAGATAGGAATTGGCGTCGAAGCGGTCGACGAAGCTCGATCCCTGGTGGCGCAGATAGCTTTCGACCTGGAAATCCGCGTCGAAGCCGAAGCCCAGCCTGTCGCGGTCCTGCAGGTTGCGGCCGAATTTCCGATGCAGCGCCGCTTCGGACAGATAGGTGATGTGCGCGGCCATCCGGGCGACCGCCAGGCCGCGCGCGGGCCGCGTGCCGACGTCCAGATAGGCCCCGCCGCGCCAGTCCGGGTCGGCCATGATCGCCTGGCGGCCGACCTCGTGGAAGGCGATGTTCTGGGCGGAGTGGTGCGCGGCGGTCGCGATCGGGATCGCCGCGAAGACCTGCTCGGGATAGGCCGCCGCCCATTGCAGGACCTGCATGCCGCCCATCGATCCGCCGACGACGCAGAACAGGCTCTCGATGCCCAGCGCGTCGATCAGGCGTTTCTGGGCGCGGACCATGTCGCCGATCGTGATCACCGGAAAGGACAGGCCGTAGGGCCGGCCCGTCGCGGGATCGGCCTCCCATGGCCCGGTGGAGCCCATGCACCCGCCGATGACGTTGGCGCAGATGACGAAGAACCGGTCGGTGTCGAGCACACGGCCTGGCCCGACCAGGGTCTCCCACCAGCCGGGCTTGGCGGTGACCGGATGGGTCTCCGCGACATATTGGTCGCCGGTCAGGGCGTGGCAGACCAGGACCGCGTTGGCGCGCCGCGCATCGAGTTCGCCATAGGTCTGGTAGGCGATCGTGACCGGGCCGAGCGCCCCGCCGCGGTCGAGCGGCAGCGGATCGTCGGCGGGGATCAGGAGCCGCTTGCCCGGAAGGACCGGCGCGGCGGCCGGATGTGCCGGCGAAGCGATCGTCATGCGCGTGACCAGAAACCGGGCAGTGGGCGAAGGCGGGGGAAGATCGCACCGCCAATCGGCCGGTTCAAGGCCGCCGGCGCGGCGAAGAATTGCTTTCCAACCGGGCAGCGGATATCTCGGTCGCGCGCAGACAGAGCAGGACCATGGAGAGCCCCCCGCCTTCGCTGGATGAGATCCGGCGCCAGATCGACGCGCTCGACGAGCGGATCCACGACGCGCTGATCGCGCGCGCGGAGCTCGCCGCGCAGGTGCGCGCGGCGAAGGGCGCCGGCGGGGCGACGCTGCGCCCGGGCCGCGAGGCGGACATCCTGCGCCGGCTCGTCGCCCGCAACCGCGGCCCGATGCCGGCGGCCGTCGTGGTGCGGGTCTGGCGCGAGATCATGACCGCCAACAGCCGGCTGCAAGGCGCGTTTTGCGTCGCCGTCGCGACCGTCGCCGCCGGCGGGCAGGGCGTCGAGCTCGCGCGCGACCATTTCGGCACGCTGACCGCGCTGCTTCCCGTGGCCTCGGCCTCGCGCGCGCTGAGCGCGCTGGCCGACGGTCGCGCCCAGGTCGCGCTGGTCCCGCTGCCGTCCGACACGCCCGACGATCCGTGGTGGCGCGGACTGGGGGCCGGCGCGGCGCCGCACCTGAACATCCTCGCCCGGGTCCCTTTCGTCGCCGATACGCGCGGCGGGGCGCTGCTGGTCGGCGGCCAGCCCTTCGACACGTCCAGCCGCGACCATGGCTTCGCGATCATCGAGACGCCGACCGAGCTCAGCCAGACGCGCATGCGCGAGACCTTCGAGAAGGCAGGGATCGCCGTTCAGGCCTTCCCGGCGGCGATCGACGATGCCGCCGGCGCGTCGCTGCAGCTGGTCGAGCTGTCCGCCCATATCGCCGCCTCGGATCCGCGCCTGATGCGCCTCGCCGCCGCGCTGGGCGACGGCGCCCATGTCCGCTCCGTCGGCGGCTATGCCATTCCGATCGACGCCGCGCGCGGATGACGCCGCGCGGCTTCCAGACCTGCTTCGCCCATCCGACAGCCGAGAGACAGCCATGACCAATCCCGTTCCCCGCCCCGGCGTGATGGAGATCGAACCCTATGTCGGCGGCAAGTCGTCGCTGGGCGGCCAGCAGCGGGTGATCAAGCTGTCCTCCAACGAGGGCGCGCTGGGCCCCAGCCCGCGCGCGATGAAGGCCTATGCCGCGCAGGCCGAGAAGCTGCACCGCTATCCCGACGGCGGCGCGGTCGAGCTGCGCGCCGCGATCGCGCGCCGCTTCGGCCTCGACGCGTCGCGCATCGTCTGCGGCGCCGGCTCGGACGAGCTGATCTCGCTGCTGACCAAGGCCTATGCGGGGCCGGGCGACGAGGTGCTCTACAGCCAGTACGGCTTCGTCATGTACCCGATCTCGACCCATGCCGCCGGCGCCACGCCGGTCGTCGCGCCCGAGACCGGGTTCCGGACCAGCGTCGACGCGCTGCTCGCCAAGGCCGGGCCGCGGACGAAGATCTGCTTCGTCGCCAATCCCAACAACCCGACGGGCAGCTACATCTCCGCGGCCGAACTCAAGCGGCTGCGCGACGGCCTGCCCGCGCATACGCTGCTCGCGATCGACGCCGCCTACGCCGAATACGTCACGCGCAACGACTATGGCGCCGGCGTGGACCTCGCCGAGAGCTGCGACAACGTCGTCATGCTGCGGACCTTCTCGAAGATCTTCGCGCTCGGCGGCCTGCGTCTGGGCTGGGCCTATGCGGCGCCTGGAATCGTCGACGTGCTCAACCGCGTGCGCGGGCCGTTCAACGTGTCGGCGGCCGCGCAGGCGGCCGGCGTCGCGGCGCTCGAGGATCTCGGTTTCGCCGACGCCTCTCGTGCGCATAACGACGTGTGGATGCCCTGGTTCGCCGCGCGCGTCGCCGAGCTCGGGCTGGAGCCGCTGCCGTCGGTCGGCAATTTCGTGCTCGTGCGTTTCCCCGCCGCGCCGCGCGACGCCGCCGCGGCGACCGCGCATCTGGCGCGCGACGGCATCATCCCGCGCCCGGTCGCGAATTACGGTCTGCCGGACTGGATCCGCTTCACCATCGGCACCGAGGAGGAGATGCGCGCGGTCGTCGCCAGCCTCTCCGCCTTCATGAAGGGCTGACGGCGATGCCGCGCGCCAAGCCGCTCTTCAAGCGGATCGTCATCGTCGGCCTGGGCCTGATCGGCTCGTCGCTGGCGCGCGTCGTGCGCCGCGACGGCCTGGCGGGCGAGCTGGTCGCCTGCGACGCATCCGCGGCGGTGCGCGACAAGGTCCTGGAACTCGGGATCGCGGATCGCGCCGTGGCCGATCCGGCGAAGGCCGTGCGCGGCGCCGACCTCGTCATGCTCTGCACGCCGGTGCTGAGCTTCCCGGCGATCGCGGCGGCGATCGGGCCGAAGCTCGCCAAGGGCACGATCCTGTCGGACGTCGGATCGGTCAAGCGCGCGGTGGTCGAGGCGCTGGCGCCGCATGTCCGGCGCGGTGTCCATCTCGTGCCCGGCCATCCGATCGCCGGCACCGAGAATTCCGGCCCCGAGGCCGGGTTCGCGGACCTCTTCGCCGGGCGCTGGTGCATCCTGACGCCGCCCGAGGGCACCGACGCGCGCGCGGTCGAGCGCGTGGCCGCGCTGTGGCGCAAGGCGGGGATGGAGATCGCCATCATGCCCCCGGCGCATCACGATCGCGTCCTGGCGATCACCAGCCACGTGCCGCATCTCATCGCCTATACGATCGTCAATACCGTCAGCGACCTCGAGGGCACGATGCGCGCGGACGTCATCAAGTTCGCGGCCTCGGGCTTCCGCGACTTCACCCGCGTCGCCGGATCCGACCCGACGATGTGGCGCGACGTCTTCCTGTCGAACAAGGACGCGGTGCTGGAGATGACCGGCCGGCTCTACGAGGACATCGCGCTGCTGCAGAAGGCGATCCGTCACGACGACGGCGAGACGCTGCACAAGGTCTTCTCGCGCGCCCGCCAGATCCGCCGCGGCATCGTCCAGGCCCGCCAGGCCTGAGCCGCGCGGTTCAGCGCGCGGGCAGCGGGATCGGCGCGAGCGGCATCAGCGCGAATCCGGCCACCGCCAGCCTGCCGTCCTGGGCCGTCACCGGCAGCACAACCTCGCGCCGCCCGGTCGCGGGGTCGGTGCGCGCCATTCCGGTGGCCAGCGCCTTGAACGCCGCCGCCTGCACCGGGTTCAGTTGACGGGCGCGCACCAGCGCGTCGACCAGTTCGGGCAGCCCCGCCACGCGCAGCGTCAGCGCCGCCTGCGGCCGGTTGCGCGCGTCGAGCGCCCCGGTCCCGTCGCCGGTCACGCGCAGCGGCGCCCAGTCCAGATCCAGCCGCAGCAATTCGACCACGCCGCCCGAATCGCGCCAGACGGCGACACGTTCCGCGGCGCTGCCGCCGCCGCGCGTCTCGCCGCGCAGCGCGATCTCGGCGTCGGCGAGGCGGATCGTGGCGTCCAGCGGCCGCGTCAGGCTGCGCGGCAGCACCGTATCCTCGGCGCGCAGGGCGATCGACAGGAACTCGCGGGTCTGCGGATGCGGCGGGTCGCTCGGCCTGACCGCCAGCAGCAGCCGGGCGATCGTGGCGCCGCGCGCGTCGCCCGCCAGGATCGGGCTCGGTGGCAGCGTCAGGGCGACTTCGCCCAGGTCCAGTTCGAGCGCGCGCATGCGGCCCCCGTCGTCGAGGCGCAGCACGCCGTCGGGGCGTTGCGCGGCGATGTCGAGGGCGGCGGTGCCGTCGGCGTCGCGCCGCTCGATGCGATGGGCGCCGGGAAAGCGCAGCGCGATGGTCGATGGCGTCCAGGGCAGCAGCGTCGCCTCCAGCCGCGTGCCGTTGAAGCGCCATCCCTCGGCGCCGGGGGTCGCGTAGTCGTAGGACCCGGCGCGCACATGGAACCGGGTCGGGAAGCCGTCGACGTCCAGGGTCGCGAAGGCGACGCGCGCGCCGCGCGCGGTCTCGGCCGCCGCCCAGGCGCGGATGCGGCCCTCGATTTCGCCGGCGACGAAGAACCAGCCTCCGGTCCAGACCGCCGCGATCGCCGCCGCGGCGATGGCGCCGATGCGCAGCCAGCGCGCCATCAGGACC
>JBIKXN010000298.1:0-5010 GCA_044355765.1 Alphaproteobacteria bacterium | reverse complement strand
CGTAGGAATTGCCCGCGCGCCGCAATCCGTCGAAGGCGGCGAACTGCGTGGCCTCGTCGAGCGCCACGGTGCCGCGCGTCACGCCCGCCGCGCGCAGCATCTCCGTCACCAGCGCCGTGGGATCCTCGTGCTCCTCCCAGACCGCGATGCGGCCGGGCATCGAGATCATCGTGCGCAGCTTCTCTTCCTCGAAGGCCGGGCAGAGATAGGCGAGCTCTCCATGCGCCGGCAGCACCGCGCCATGCAGACGCTCCGAGCGCCACAGCCGCAGCCCGGTGAAGTAGGTCAGGCTTGCCGAGACATCGAGCCAGAGGGCGTCGATCCCCGCCTCGCGCATCAGCGCCTGCGCCCGGGCGACGCGCGCCCGCCGCTCCGCGTCGCCGATCGGCGGAACGTCGCCGCGCCGCGAGGTCAGGCGCGCGAGTTCGATCTCGGCGGTCGAACCGCCCACGCCCACGGTCATGGCGTCACATCCGCAGGATCTTGCCGGGGTTCATGATCCCGTCGGGATCGATCGCCTTCTTGACCGCGCGCATCACCGACAGCACGTCGGCGCCGTGCTCGGCGTTCAGGAAGTCGATCTTGCCGTAACCCACGCCGTGTTCGCCGGTGCAGGTGCCGTCCATGGACAGCGCGCGCGCCACCAGGCGGTCGTTGAGCCGGTTGGCCTCCTCGACCTCGCGCGGATCGGCGGGGTCGAGGATGATCGTGAGATGGAAATTGCCGTCGCCGACATGGCCGACGATCGGCGCCTGCAGGAAGGATCCCTGAACGTCCGCCTGCGTCTCGACGATGCAGTCCGCAAGCCGCGCGATCGGGACGCAGACATCGGTCGCCCAGAGCTGTGCGCCCGGGCGCAGCGCCTTGCCCGCATAGGCGGCATCGTGGCGCGCCTGCCAGAGCCGCTTGCGCTCCTCGGGCGAGGTCGTCCACTTGAAGCCCTCGCCGCCATGTTCGGCGGCGATCGCCTGGACCATCTCGGCCTGTTCGGCGACCGATGCGTCGGTGCCGTGGAATTCCAGCCACAGCGTCGGCGCCTCGACCACGCCCAGCTTGGCGTAGAGGTTGAACGCCTTCATCTGCAGCTCGTCGGCCAGTTCCATGCGGGCCACCGGGATCCCGGACTGGATCGTCTGGATCACGGTGTCGACCGCGGCCTTCACGCTCGGGAAGGAACAGGTCGCGGAGCTGATCGCGGCGGGGATGCCGTAGAGCCGCAGCGTCACCTCGGTGATCACGCCCAGTGTGCCTTCCGAGCCGACGAAGAGACGGGTCAGGTCGTAGCCCGCCGAGGATTTGCGCGACCGCCGCGCGGTCTTGACGATCCGGCCGTCGGGCAGCACGACGGTCAGCGACAGCACGTTCTCGCGCATCGTCCCGTAGCGAACCGCATTGGTGCCCGAGGCCCGGGTCGCGGCCATCCCGCCGAGCGACGCGTCGGCGCCTGGATCGATCGGGAAGAACAGCCCGGTGTCGCGCAGGTGCTCGTTCAGCGCCTTGCGGGTCACCCCGGCCTCGACCGTGCAGTCGAGATCCTCAACCGAGACGCGCACCACGCGGTTCATCTGCGCGACGTCGATGCACACGCCGCCGCGCAGCGCCGCGACATGGCCCTCGAGCGAGGTCCCCGTGCCGAAGGGCACCACCGGGATCTTGTGCGCCGCGCAGATCTTCACCGCAGCGGCGACCTCCTCGGTCGAGCGCGCGAACACGACCGCGTCGGGCGGCGCGGGCTGGTGCCAGGATTCGTCCTTGCCATGCTGGGCGCGCACGGCCGGCGAGGTCGAGCAGCGTTCGCCGAAGATCTCCCGCAGTTGCGCGATCGCCGCGTCGCGGGCAGCCGGTTCGACGGGTTGGAGCGCGGGCAAGGCCATGGGGTTTCTCCGGCGGGAATTGGTTCGCTTGGGGCCAGCGTATGGATCCGGGCCGCGGCTGGCAATCGCCGCTGCCCGCCAGTCACTCGAAGGCCTCGATCGGCTCGGGTGCCTCGCCCTCGGGCGCATCCGGACGCCGATAGGACAGGATGAACGCGATCACGTCCTCGCGATCCTCCGGCGTCAGCGCCAGCGTCGGCATGACGGTCGGCGTCTGGCCGACCGACCGCACCAGATGGCGCTGCGTGGCGAAGCGGCGCAGATAGTCCCGGTTGCGCCCTGCCAGATTGGCGATCTCCATGAAGCTGGGCGCCGCCGCCTCCTGGGCGGATGGCCGGTCGGGCCGGACCTGATGACAGCGCGCGCAGGCACCCAGCGCCACCATCGCGCCGCGCTCGGCACCGGTCTCGATCGCGACCGCCGGCGGCGCAGGGGGTGACGGTGCGGCGGCGACGCATCCCGCCAGCAGGGTCGCCGCGCCGAGGGCGCGCCAGGGAATCGCTCGGACCATGGACCGCAGCCTAACCCGAAGACGCCGCCGCCGTCTGCCGGGCACGCACCCGCTCGCGCCAGATCACGTAGAGCCCGCTCGCCACCAGGATGGCCGCGCCCACCCAGACCGGCATGTCGGGAAACTCCGCCCAGACGATCCAACCGAACAGCGTCGCCCACAGCAGTTCGGAGTACTGGAACGGCGCCACGAGCCCGATCTGGGCGAAGCGGAACGCCCGGAAGATGCACCACTGTCCCGCCAGGATCGCCACGGCCATCAGAACGACGACGCCCCAGCCTCCGACACCGATCGGCCGCCAGACGACAGGCGTCAGCGCCCCCATGACGGCCAGGATCGCGAGGGTCTGGAACAGGATCAGCGTGATCTCGGGATCCTCGCGCGACAGGCGGCGCGCATAGACCATGCTGATCGCCCAGAACAGGGCCGCGGCGAGGCACAGCAGCGCCGCCGGCTGGATCCCTTCCGGCCCGGGCCTGAGGATGATCAACGCCCCGGCGAAGCCCACGGCGATCGCCGACCAGCGATGGATGCCGACGCGCTCGCCCAGGAGCGGCACCGAGAGCGCGGTCATCATCAGCGGCGCCACGAAGCCCAGCGCGATCGCGGTCGCCAGTTCCAGGTGCCGCAGCGCCTCGACGAAGCAGACCATCGACGCCAGCGAGCAGGCGATGCGGATGGCGTGCGCGCGCGGCTGGCGGGTGCGCAGGACCGCTAAGCCGCCCGCACGCAGGATCCAGGGCAGCATGAAGACGAGCACGACCACGCTGCGCAGCGCCAGCATCTGCGCCGTCGGCATGCTGGCGAGCGCGTGCTTCGCCAGCGCGTCGGTGACGCCGAAGCACGCGAAGCCGAGAACGGCCATCGCCACGCCATGGAGCGGCCGGTCGTCGCGGCCGCGCGGCGCCGTCACGGCACGGCCCCCGCCCGAGCGGCGCCCCGCGCCCGCCGCCGCTCGAGGACGACGACAAGCAACCCGCTCGCCGCGATCAGCGCCGCGCCGGCAAAGACATGGCCGCCGGCCAATTCGCGCCAGATCACCCAGGCGCCGGCGATGGCGAGCGGCAGTTCCAGGTACTGGAACGGTGCCACGACCGCCAGAGGCGCGAGGCGCACCGCGCGCAGCAGGAACCACTGGGCCGCCAGCAGCAGGACCGCCAGCACGCCGCAGAGCGCCACATCGATGGCGCCGGGCGGCGTCCAGACCAGCGCCGCCGCGGCACCGAGGCCGACCAGCAGACCGGTGTTCATGAACAGCAGGATCGCGGCGTCCGACTCGCTGCGGGTCAGCACCCGCGACAAGGTCTGTGCCAGCCCCCAACCCAACGCGGCGAGCAGCGCCAGCAGCGCGACCGGCTCGAACCGCGCCGACCACGGGTCGACCACGACCAGCGTGCCGGCGAAGCCGAGCAGCACGGCGGCCCAGCGTCCCGGACCGACCTTCTCGCCCAGGATGGGCACAGCGAGCGCGGTGGCGAAGATCGGCGACGTGAACCCCAGCGCCACGACGGTGGCCAGCGGCAGGTGCTGGAGCGCGAAGAAGAAAGACAGCATCGCCGCCATCTGGCAGGCCGTGCGCACGAGATGGATCGACAGGTGCCGGGTGCGGAACAGCGCGAAACCGCCCGCGGCGCGGAAGAAAGGCAGCAGCAGCAGCATGACGAACGCGGCGCGCAACCCGAGCATCTGGGCGGCCGGAAGCTGCCCGACGACGAATTTCGACACCACGTCGATCGCCGCCAGCGCCACGGCCGCGCCGATCGCATGCAGGATACCCGCCAGCGGCCGGTCGCCGCCTCCCGGGACTGTCGGCTTCATTCCGGACCGCCGCTCCACCCAAAACCTCATGCAGGCTGCACGAAGGACCGGGGGGCGACCAGCGCATTAACCGCGTTGCGGACCGGCGCGACGCGTCGGCGCAGCAGCGCCCGCGTTCGGCGCTTGCCTCCGGTGCCGGGGGACCGCAAAGTTCGGCGGTTCGAACGGAGGACAGGCACATGAGCAGCAGGATCGCCATCGTCACGGGTGCCGGAAGCGGCGTCGGCAAGCATTCCGCGCTGGCGCTGATGCGCGCCGGCTGGAGCGTCGCGCTGGCCGGCAGGCGGCGCGACGCGCTTGAGACCACGGCGGCCGAGGGGCGCACGCTCGGCGCGCGCAGCCTCGTGGTGCCGACCGACGTGTCGGACCAGGCCTCGGTCAAGGCCCTGTTCGCGGCCGTTGGCGCCGAGTTCGGCCGCTGCGACTTCCTGTTCAACAACGCCGGCGTCAACGCGCCCGGCATCCCGATCGAGGACCTGACGCTCGAACAGTGGAAATACGTCGTCGACATCAACCTGACCGGCCTTTTCCTCTGCGCCCAGGAGGCGTTCCGGATGATGAAGGCCCAGTCGCCGCGCGGCGGCCGGATCGTCAACAACGGCTCGATCTCGGCGCATGTGCCGCGGCCGAACTCCGCCCCCTACACGGCCACCAAGCACGCCGTGACGGGGCTCACCCGCAGCCTGTCGCTCGACGGCCGCAAATACGATATCGCCTGCGGCCAGATCGACATCGGCAATGCCGCGACCGAGATGACCGCGCGCATGACCAAGGGCGTGCCGCAGGCCAATGGCGAACTGGCGATCG
>JBIKXN010000297.1:0-5034 GCA_044355765.1 Alphaproteobacteria bacterium | reverse complement strand
CCGGCGTCAGCCCTACGACCTCGATTCTCCGCGCGCGCGGCACGGCGAGCAGATTCCTGGAGACGAGGTCGGCGAAGCGATCGACCGGCACGCCGCGGAAATTCCCGGCCGCGACGTAGCGGGGGACGTGCACGTAGCAGCGATAGCCGAGCCCTTCGAGCAGGTTCAGCAGCTGCGCCGATTTCTCCCTGCGGTCGTTCTCGAGATAGAGCACAGGCAGATGCCGCGCGATCGTGGCGCGTGCGCCCTCGACGACCTGGGCCTCCATCCCCTCGACGTCGACCTTGATCAGGTCGCAGCGCGGCAGAGCCAGCCCGTCGACCGTATCCAGCGGAACCTCGTCGACGCCGTCGCCGATCGATACGCCGCCGAAATTGCCGCGCTGGGCGATGTCTATCCGCGGAACGGCGATCCGGCCCGTCGCGGCGCCGCATGCAGCATGCCGGGCTTCGACGTTGCGGATGTCGTTGAGCGCAAGATTGGCCGACAGGATCTGGAAGATCGGCCGCTGCGGTTCGAAAGCGATGACGCGCCCCTGCGTGCCGACGATCGCCGACATGGCGAGCGTGTGCGCGCCGATATTGGCGCCGACGTCGAGCGCGGTCGCGCCAGGGCGAAGCACCTGCCGGAACAGCTCGACCTCGCCTTCGGAGAATTCCCCGTACTGGTCGAGCATCTGGCCCATGTAGACGTCGTTGATGCTGTAGAGCATCACGCCGTGGCGGCATCGACGGATGCGCAGATGCCCGGCGCTGTAGATCGGATCCGCCTCGATGGGTGGCGCGGGGCTCGCGGCGTCAGACATCGTAGGGCTTCAGGAATGCGGACGCGCGGTCGATCGCGGCCAGTCCGAACGGCGTCGGCGACTGGAAGGGCTGTCGGCCATGGATTTCGCCGATGCCCAGGCGGCGCGCGACGATCCGCTTGCCGTAGCACAGGAAGTTCTCGATCGTCGTCATGAGCAGCGTGATAAGCGGCAGGATCTCGCGGTAGAGACGCTCCGCCTCGGCCTCCGCCTCGGGCGTGCCCTGGCGCATCAATTCGTAGATCCTGACCTGGACGTCGAAGCATTCCGGGGCCGGGATCATGCCGGCGCAGCCGGCGCGCAGGTTGTCGGTGAGTTCGAGTCCAGCGCGCCCGTTGAAGATGTCGAACACGCCTCCCGTCTCCTCGATCAGGCGCTGGATGCCGATGACCGGTCCCTCGCCCTTGAGCAGCCGCACATTGGGATGGTTGCGGTTGAGTGCGATCAGCCCGGCGTTCGACAGCGAGACCGCGATCAGCCCCGCGGCGTTCTGCACCGCCAGCGGCAATTCGCATCTGTCCGCCACCGCTCCGAAGAAGCGGACATATTCGATTTCCGGCAGGCCGGGCGCGGCCGGCGGCTGCAGGATCACCCAGGACGCGCCGACCGATTTCGCGGCGCGCGCGAACTCGACCTGACCGGCGACCGACGGTTCGGCGATGGTGACGGCCAGCGGGATGCGCCCGCGCAGATCCTCCGCCGCCCATTCCAGCACCTGGCGTCGCTCGGGCGTCTGCAGCTTGTAGGTCTCGGTCGCGAGGCCGAGCACGGCAAGTCCATGCGCCCCATGGCGCACGCAGGCCTCGACCTGCGCGCGCATCGCGCCGCGATCGAGCCGTCCCTGCGCGTCGAAGAACGCGTACAGGATGGGGTAGATGCCGTGGAAACCGGTCGACATGGGGCGCTCCTTGCGTGGATCGCCGCGAGGTTAGCCGTGCCCCGGCGCGGCCTCAATCGCGCTTTGCGCCGTCGGCGTGGTACTGGCCGACCGAGGGATCGAGGAAGGCGTTGTTGGCCTCGCGCAGCCGCGCCGCCGCGTCGTCGTAGAGGAAGGGCAGGAAGACGAAGCGTCGGCCCGCGGTCACGGGACGCACCGTGTGCAGCATCGAGCAGGAGAAGACGATCGCCAGTCCGGTGGTCGACCGGTAGCGCCGCGGCCCGAATTCCGGAAAGACGAGTTCGCCGCCCTCGTAGTCCTCGTTCAGGCCAATCGACACCGCGAAGCGGCGATGCGCCGTGCCCTTGGTCGTGTTGTCGCGATGCGGACGGAAGTGCCCGCTGGTCTCGGCGTCGTAGCAGCCGACGATGAAGCGCTCCATGCGCGTCACCTCGAACTGATGGACCTTGCGGATCTCCGGCACGATCCGCCGGCGCACCAATTGGCGCGCGGTGTCGATCGCGTCCTGCTCGCGGATCAGGTAGTCGGTGCGCCGCTTGTGGCCATAGTCGGTGACGGCCACGGTCTTGCCGTCGCGCTCGCGCATGAACCCCGAATCCTCGCCGCCATGCGTCTCGTAGAGCGAGACAAGCCGTCGGCAGAACGCGTCGTCGAAGACGCCGGGCAGGACCAGAACCGGTGCCGCGGCCTCGCTGCCGGCGAAGCGCTCGACCGGCGGCAGTCTGGCCAGCGCCGCCGCAAGAGCGGCGCTGCCGCCATCCGCGCCGGCGATCGGCAGGATGCGGTGGACGCGCAGCATCGGGTCCAGGATCACCCATTTGCGCAGCGCCTCGACCCGCGCGCCGGGCCGGTGCTCGATCGGCACGACGCCATAGGCGGCGCTTGCCCGACAGTCGAAGTCCCAGAAGAAGCGCACTCCCGGAAGGCTCTGGACGACGCGCCGCTGCGACTCGTCCGCGGGATCGATCGACACGCCGAAGAAACACGCGAACTCGTCGTCGAACACGCGCCGGCACGTCTCGATCGCGCCGAGCGCGGCGCGGCTTGTCGGATCGGCGGCGCTGGCGAAGAAGCACAGCACGACCCAGCGCCCGGCCACCGTGTCGAAATGATAGCGCTCGCTGCTCGTCGAGCGCTGGACGAACCAGGGCGCAGGATCGCCGGGCAGCAGCACGCGGAAGGCGGGGGACTGGGCGGCGTCGGACATCGATATCCGTTGGCTGCGGGCGCGCTGGATTTCAGACGACGCGCCCGCGGCCCGTCAAGGGCCGTTGGACGGCGTGGATGGCGGCGTCGCCGGCACCGGCGACGCGGGCGGTAGCCCCGCCATACGGCGCAGGACCCGGCCGAGGACCCGCTCGAAGCCGTCGACGCAGCTGAAGGCGGCGGGCACGAAGACCAGCGACAGCAGCGTCGACACGACCAGCCCGCCGATCACCGCGACCGCCATCGGCGCGCGGAACTCGCCGCCGTCGCCCAGCGCGAAGGCGCTGGGCACCATGCCGGCGACCATCGCGACCGTGGTCATGACGATCGGCCTCGCGCGCTTGCGTCCGGCCTCGACGATGGCGACGTCGCGCGGCGTGCCGGCGGCCATCGCCTCGACGGCGAAGTCCACCAGCAGGATCGCGTTCTTGGTCACGATCCCCATCAGCATGAGGATGCCGATGACCACGGGCATGCTGATCGCGCTGCCGGTGGCGAGCAGGCCGATGATCACGCCGCCAATCGACAGCGGCAGCGAGAACAGGATGGTGAGGGGCTGCAGGAAGCCGCGGAACAGCAGCACCAGCACACCGTAGACCATCATCAGCCCGGCCCCCATCGCGAAGGCGAAGCCGGCGAAGACCTCGGCCATGACTTCGGCGTCGCCGGACTGCCGCAGCGCCACGCCAGAGGGCAGCGCGCGTGCGGTGTCCGTGGCGTAGACCGACGCGACCGCGGCGCCGAGCGCGTCGGTGCCGCGCAGATCGGCCTCGAGCGCGATGCGGCGTGCCCGGTCGTAGCGCTCGATGCTGGTGACGCCGCGCGCGAGATCGAGATCGGCGATCGCGGCCAGCGGGACCGACCGCCCGTCGCGCGCCGGCAGGCGCAGCGCGTCGATCGCCGCGAGGTCGCCGCGGGCACGCTCGTCGAGCTGGACGCGGATCGCGACCAGCCGGTCGCCGACGTCGAACTTGGCGAGATTGGCGCCGCTGTCGCCGATCGTGGCGATGCGTACCGTTTCGGAGATCGCGTCGGTGGCGACCCCGAGCGACGCCGCGATCTCGGTCTTCGGCACGACCCGCAATTCCGGCCGGTCGAGCGGGATCGTGGAGGTGACGTTGGCGAGCAGCGGCAGACGTCGCATCTCGGCGTAGAGCGCGCGCGCGGCGGCTTCCACCGCGTCGCCGTCGCCGCCGGCGACCAGCAGCGACATCGCGCGCTGACCGTTATCCTTGACGGTCCAGAACCGGATGTCCGGGATCTCGGCCAGAAGCTCGCCGACGGCGATCTCGAGCTGGGCCTGGCTGCGCCGGCGCTGTGACTTGGGAACGTAGTTCACGACGATCGTGGCCTTGCGCACCTCGGCTCCCGACCCGAGCACGCGCCCGCCGTCCACGAAGACGCTCGCCGTCTCGGGCAGGCTGCGCAGCGCCGCGAGGATCCGGTCCGACTTGGCCTGGGTGTCCGCCAGGCGCGAGCCCGGCGGCAGTTCGATGGCGAAGACGCTGCGTGCCTTGTCCTCGGGCGGCAGAAAGCCGGCGGGCAGCAGCCGCGTGCCGGCGAGCGAGGCGGCGAACAGCGCGATGCCCAGCGCGAGGGTCGCGACACGGTGGCGCAGCGACCATTCAAGCAGCCGCGCATAGGCCCGCAGCACCGGTCCTTCGCGTTCGGCGTGCCGTGCCGGGCGCAGGAAATACGCCGCCAGCAGGGGCGTCAGCAGCCGCGCCACCAGCAGCGAGAAGATGACCGCCGCCGAGACCGTCAGTCCGAACTGCATGAAATACTGGCCGGGGATTCCGCCCATGAAGCTGACCGGCGCGAAGACGGCGACGATCGTCAGCGTGATCGCGATCACGGCGAGCCCGATCTCGTCGGCCGCCTCGAGCGCCGCGCGATAGGCCGACTTCCCCATGCGCATGTGGCGCACGATGTTCTCGACCTCGACGATCGCATCGTCGACCAGGATGCCGGTCACCAGGCCGATGGCGAGCAGGCTGACCAGGTTGAGCGAGAAGCCGAGCGTGTCCATCGCCCAGAAGGCGGGGATGATCGACAGCGGCAACGCGATCGCCGAGACGATCGTCGCGCGCAGGTCGCGCAGGAAGATCAGCACGACGAAGACCGC
>JBIKXN010000296.1:0-5094 GCA_044355765.1 Alphaproteobacteria bacterium | reverse complement strand
TAGCAGCACCGGCCCCGCGCCGTCGCTGCGCGCGACGTCAGCCACCTGGGTGGAACGCGATCTAGCCGTCCAGCCGCGCCAGAGCCCTGCCGATCGGCGCCAGCGCGGCTTCGGCGTCGCGGAAGAGGGCGAAGAGCAGGTCGTAGCGGGCATGCGCCACGGGATCGGGCTCGAAACGGCGGGCCTGGGTAACCAGCCGGGCCTGCGCCGTGCCCAGGTCGGGTTGCGCGTCCATCGCGACCAAGGCGGCGAGCGCGGCGCCGAGCAACCCGTGATCCGCGCAGGCGGTCGTGACGACCGGACGCCCGAGGATGTCGGCCTTCATCCGGCACCAAGCGGCATTGATGGCGCCGCCGCCGCCGATGCGCAGTTCGGCGACCGGTCCGCCGGCGGCGCGTTCCGCGCGCTCCAGCACGATGCGGTTGAGAAAGCCCACGCCCTCGAGCGCGGCGCGCGCGAGATCGGCCGGGCCATGCGCCCGCGACAGTCCGACCCAGGCGCCGCGCAGTCCGGGGTCCCAGTAGGGCGTGCGCTCGCCGCGCAGATAGGGGAGGAAGATCGGCCCGGATCCCGGAGCGCGCGGAGAATCGAGCAGGTCGGCAAGCGTCTTGCCGCCTTGCGCGCCGCCCGTGCCGCCGCCGAGCACTTCCGCGATCCAGGCCAGCGTGTCGCCGCCCGCGAGGCTCGGCCCGCCGATCTGGATCATGCCGTCCGACCAGTCGACGCGCAGCAGGCCCTCCGCCTCGGCGGTCGCCGCGGCGACGACACCCAGCACCTCGCTCGTGCCGGCGATGTTGTAGCCATGGCCCGGTCGCAGCGCGCCGAGACCGAGCACGCTGGCCCATGTGTCGTGGGCCATCGTGACCACGCGAACGCCGGCGAGGCGCGCGAGCGCGCCGGGCAGGCCGCCCCGGACCGGGCCCAGCCGCGCGAGCGGCGGCAGAAGATCGGGCAGCAGGCGCGGCGCGAGACCGGCGACGGCGAACAGGTTATGCCCGTCGGGCCCGGGCCGCGCGGCGCTGGCGAGCCGCGCCATCGACACGCTATCGCTGGCGGCGCGGCCGGTCAGGCGCAGATTGAGGAAATCCTTGGGGTCGAGCACATGGGCAAGCCGCGCGGCACGGGCCGGCTCCATACGCGCCAGCCAGGCGAGCCGCGCGAGCGGATGGAAGGCGTTGAGATGCGATGATTCGGGATGGCCTTTCGCGCGCGTCGCGATGTCCGCCGCATCGGCGGCGGCGCGCGTATCGGTCCACAAGATCGCGTCGCGCAGGCTGGCCCCGTCGGCGCCGACGAAGACATTGCACCGCGTCATCGCCGAAATCGCCACAGCGCCCACGGCCGCGAACGAAGCCGGCGCCGCCGCGGCAAGCCTGTCGGTCGCCTCGCAGAGCGCCTGCCACCACGTTTCTGGATCGCATTCGGCGGTGCCGCCGGCCGGCTGGGCGGCAAGCGCGATGGCTTCGCGCGCCACGAAGGCGCCGGTCGTGTCGACCAGCCCGGCGCGCAGTCCGGATCCGCCGAGGTCGAAGACGAGCGCGCAGGGCAGGGGGCGGGTCATGATGTCGGGATCCCAGAAGCGATGAGTCTTTGTCTTTCGGGAAGCGGCCCGCAGCGACCTTTGCGAAGGCTGTCGCTATCGTGGCCCGCTCGCCACGCTGCCCGGATCCTTCCTGCTGGGCAAGCATGCGACGCGCCCCGGGCCGTGCCAGGCGGGTAAGCTTTTCGCGATCGCTGGGGCCGGGAAAGGCAGTAAGTTCGATCCTGGCGATGACGACCCGCCGGGGGGGTCACAAGCGCCATGGGTGGGGAGGATAGGTTCTTGGCCGGAGGATCGCGCAGGGTGTCGCGCCGGCGCGGCGCGACTTTTCTCGGCGGTCTCGCCGTCACGCTGGCGTTTTTCGCCGCGACCATTTGGTTCGTGCGTGAGAGCTTCGAAGCCAATGTGATCGAGGTCACCCAGGCCGCGAACGTGTCGATCACCCAGGCATTCATCAACGAGAACTGGGGGGTGGTCCGTGACCTGCTGCCAAAGGACCCCGCGGCCGCCCCCGCCGCGATCCGCGCGAGCGCGGAGAATGCCAGGATCGACGCGATCGTCCGGCGTTTCAGCCGGGGTACGGACGCTCTGAAGATCAAGATCTACAACATTTCGGGCCGGGTCGTTTATTCGAGCGAGGCGGCCCAGATCGGCGATGACGCGTCGGCCAACCGATATTTCCGGTCGGCGCTGGAAGGCAGGCCCGGCAGCCAGCTCACCTTCCGCGGCCGTTTCGATGCGATGGAAGGCCATATCTTCGATCGCGATCTGGTCGCCAGCTACATCCCGGTGCTCTAAGCGGGAAATCTCGAGGGCGTGGTCGAGCTCTATGCGGATCGGACCGTTTCGATCTCCGGATTCCGCGATGCCCTGCTTGCGCTGGCGCTGATCCTGGCGCCTCTGTATCTCGGCCTCTATGCGATCGTGATCGTGGCCGCGGTCCGCTACGATCGTCTGCGCGATCAGCGCCAGGCGCATCTTCAGGAACTCGCCGCCAGCGAGGAACGCGCCAACCGCGCGAAGACCGAGTTCCTGACGCATATGAGCCACGAGCTGCGCACGCCGCTGAATGCGATCCTCGGACATGCGCAGCTGCTGGGGGCCGAATTCCGTTCCGCCGGCGTCAGCGCGGGGGACCGTGTGGCGGTGCGCGAGCATGTCGACCGCATCATGGCGGCGGGATGGCATCTGCTTGGCCTGATCGACGAAGTGCTCGACCTCACGAGGATAGAGGCCGGTCCAGCGCCGCTCGACAGGACCGCCATCGCGGTTCCGTCCCTTCTGGAAGATTGCCTGGCGCAGCTCGACGCGATGGCCGCGGCGGCCGGCATCCGTCTGCAGGCACCCGTGGTCGAGCCGGGGGCCGAGTGGGCCGCGGCGGACCTTCAGAAGCTACGCCAGGTTCTGCTCAACCTCGTGAGCAACGCGATCAAGTACAACGTCGCCGGTGGCGAGGTTTCCATGATCGCGCGGCGGGTCGAGGATCGTATCCGCATCGAGGTCAAGGATACCGGACGGGGCCTGACGCCCGACCAGATCGACCGGCTCTTCCAGCCTTTCACCGGTTTCGTGCGTCGCGGCGAGGTGATCCAGGGATCGGGCGTCGGCCTCGCGCTGTCGAAGCGTCTGGTCGAGGCGATGTCGGGCAGGCTGCTGGTGACCAGCGAGCCGGGGAAGGGGAGCGTCTTCGCCGTCGAACTCGCCGTTGCTCCTGCTCCTCCTCCCGCTCCTGCGGTGCCTGGGCCCTTCGCCGCCCCGTCCGCCGTTCCAGCGCTCGCCGCGGCGGACGCGACGCCCCCGCGCGATCCGGTGGAGGCGGCGCCGCGACGCCGCGTGCGGGTCCTGTACATCGAGGATACGAAGACCAATTTCGAGATCGTCCGCCTCTATCTCGCACGCCTGCAGGGATACGAGGTGTCCGGCGCCGAGGACGGCGAACGCGGCCTCGAGATCGCCCGTCGCGAACGGCCCGATGTGATCCTTCTCGACATCAACCTGCCGGGCATGGACGGGATCGAGGTTAAGCACATGCTCGCGGCCGATCCGCGCACCGCTTCGATCCCAGTCATCGCCCTGTCCGCGGGCGCCCTGAACACGGATATCGACCGCGCCTTGCGCGCGGGCTTCGTCGAGTACCTCACGAAGCCGCTTCGCCTCCCGCGCCTTTCCGAAGCGCTGGATCGCTATGCCGGAAAATCTTCCCGGACTTGATTTACCCCAGGCTTGCGGATGCTCGCGGCAGGGAAATCAAGGCTCGCGAGATCCATGGAATTCGGCCACGGGCCCCTTTGCGACCCTCCGGCGGCGCGTGGATTTCGGCGGGGAGGCCATCCGGGCTCGGGCGGCGGAGACGAGGAAGCCCGAGCGGGTCATGCCGTTTGCCTCGGCGTGGGCGTCGATGGCGGCGAGGTCCGCTTCGGCGAGGGTGATGTTCACGCGCATCGTCGCCTGGGGGCGCTCCCGCAGCGCGACGAGGACGGCGACCGCATCCCGGTTGCCCTTTCGCGACATCACCCGCTCGAGCGAGCTGGGTTCCGGCAATGTCTCGCCATCCTCGCGCATGCCGTCGACGTGGAACGCAAGGGCCTCCTCCGCCATCTTGCGCGCTTCATCGAGGCTCCGCCCCGCGGTCGCGCAACCCGGGAAATCGGGAAACGAGACACCGAAGTCGCTCCGGGGCTCCTTGTGGATCAGCGCGATATAGCTCTTCATCGGATCACCTGAGCTTCACGCCGGCCTGTCGTTCGACGCTCTTGAGCGTGCCTGGCGGGATGTCGCGCCTGGGATGCGGCACGGTCACGCGTCCTGGCTTCGATGGATGCTTGAATTGCTGGTGGCTTCCCTTCTGGGCCACGAGGTACCAGCCATCCCGGCGCAAGGCGGCGATGACATCGCGGCTGTCCATCGATGTGTATGTATGCACACGATCGATCGCGCGTCAATTCGGTGCGTAGCCCCGTCCCGCGGGCCTGGGCCAACTGGGGACGGAGCCCTGACCCCGCGCCGTGCCTCATGCCGACCGGGCCAGATCGGCCGGCCGATAGCTATTGGCCTTGGTCAAACCGTTGAACAAAATCAGGAGATATCTTGAGCGTCAGTTAAGCGCAGCGGCCTGAGCTTAATCAGGGGGCACCCGGGAGCGGAACCCGTATGACCGCGATCGTGAGGCGTCGTGCGGGTTCCGTCGCCGGTGGTCCTCAGAACCGCGACCGCCGGTCCTCGACGTTGGCCTTCACGTCGATCAGAACGGTCCGGCCTTCGGCGTTGAGCTTCTGCGCTTGCCGCAGGGCCGGGCCGAGTTCCGCCGCCTTGGCCACCCGCAGGCCGACCGCGCCCATGCCCTCGGCGACCTTCGCGTAGTCGCCGTGCATGGTGGATACGCCATACGTCTCGCGCGCTTCCTTGCCGATCGCGCCCTGGGCAGGGCCGGAATATGTGGCCATCGCGCTGTTGTTGAGCAGCACCGTGGTGATCGCCGCACCCGAGCGGACCGCGGTCTCGATGTCCATGCCGGACATGCCGAAGGCGCCATCGCCCATCAGGTTCACGCAGAA
>JBIKXN010000022.1:0-16525 GCA_044355765.1 Alphaproteobacteria bacterium | reverse complement strand
AGCGAACCGGGCTGGCGTCGCCTGGTCGCCGCTGCCGCGACACGCGGCACGCCCATACCCTGCCTCGCCTCGGCGCTGGCCTATCTCGACGGCTATCGCCAGCCGCGCTCGGGCGCCCATCTCGTCGCGGCGCAGCGCGACATCTTCGGCAACCATGGCTTCCAGCGGCTCGACCGGCCCGGCAGCTTCCACGCCGTCTGGCCGTCGGCATGATGGTGGTCGTCGTCATGGGCGTCGCCGGCTCGGGGAAGAGCACCGTCGGCGCGCTGATCGCGGAAGCGCTGGGCGCCGATTTCGCCGAGGGCGATCGTTTCCATCCGCCGGCGAACATCGAAAAGATGTCGAGCGGCCAGCCTCTCGACGACGCGGATCGCCTGCCCTGGCTCGAGGCCATGGCGGCGGCGATCCGCGGCTGGCAGCAGGCGGAGCGGCCGACCGTCCTCGCCTGTTCCGCGCTCAAGCAGGGTTATCGCGACCTGCTCGCCGGCGGATCGCCCGAAGTGCGCTTCGTGCATCTCAAGGCGACGCGCGCGCAGGTCGAGGCGCGCATGTCCGCGCGCAAGGGCCATTTCATGCCATCGTCGCTGATCGGCAGCCAGTTCGCGGCGCTCGAGGACCCGGCCGACGCGATCGCGCTCGCCGTGGACGCATCCCCGGCCGAGATCGCTGGCGAGGCGGTGCGACGCCTCGGTCTCGCGGCACGCTGAACGCGGCCAGTTCAGGCCCGGCCGCCGTCCACCTGCAGGATCTGACCCGAGACCCAGCCCGCGTAGTCCGACGCGAAGAACATCACGGCATGCGCGATGTCCTCGGGCGTGCCCAGACGACGCAGATGGATCGCCTCGACCAGCCGCTTCTGCCCCTCCGCGCCATAGCTTTCCCACTGGCGCTCGGTCGCCGGGTTCGAGCGCACGAAGCCGGGCGCGACGCTGTTCACGGTGATGCCGAAGGGCCCCAACTCCAGGGCAAGTTGCCGCGTCAGGCCGACGACGGCGTGCTTGGCCATCGTATAGGCCTGAATGCCGGTGAGGCTCGGGCGCAGGCCCGCGCCGGACGAGATGTTCACGATGCGGCCGGACCGGCCAGCCTTCATCGCCGGCGCAACGGCCTGGGACATGTTGAAGCAGCCGATCGCGTTCGCGTTCATGATCGCCTGGAGCGCTTCGGGCGTGACCTCCTCGATCGGCCTGCTGGTCTGTCCTGCGACGCCGCCGGCGTTGTTGACCAGGATGTCGACCGCGCCGATCCCGGCGACGTAGCGCCGCACGGCCTCGCGATCCCCGACATCGACCACCCCGGTCGCCATCCTGCCCGCCGCGGTCTCCTCGAGGCTGGCGGCGTGAAGGCCGCAGGCCACGACGCGTGCGCCGCGATCGGCGAAACAGCGGGCGATCGCCCGACCGATGCCGTGATCGGCGCCGGTCACCAGCACGCGCTTCGCGTCGAAGGCGATGTTCACGGGACCGCTCCGTCGGCGAGCGCGTCGAGCGTCGACCAGTCCTGCGGCCGGCGGCCCTCCTCCACGTCGTGGATCAGCGCGACCAGTCGCCGGATCGTCGGCGAGGCGATCTTCAGCCCGTCGCCGATATCGGCCACGACGGCGATCTGGGCGTCTACCTCGGTGCGCCGCTTGCGCACCGCGAGGTCGCGCCATACGCCCGAATGCGACTTCGCCGAACCGCGGTTGAAGGCGACCATCGCATCGACCGCGGCGCGCGTGGCCGCGACCGGCGCATCCGGCATGAAGGCCGCGGGATCGAAGCCGTTGAAGGCCTCGCACCGCACGCCCTTTGCGATGGCGACGGCCATCACCTCCCGACCGAGGCGCCGCCAGAGCTCGAAATGCCGCGGGCTGGCCAGCGCGTCGGCGATCGACGCATCGGTCAGCGCGGTGGCAAAGAGCAGCGCGCCATAGCCCAGCTTGCCGTAGAGATAGCCCCAGATGTTGTCGGTCAGCACCGCATCGGGCTCGAATTCCCGGAGCAGCGCGAACATCTCCTCGGTGCGCGGACGCACGCGTCCGTCGAGCTCGCCGACGACCACCGCCCCGCGATTGCCGCGCATGATCCGGCCCGGCGCCAGCCAGTCCGCGCCGTAATTGACGAAGCAGCCCATGGTCCGTTCGGCACCGACATGCCCGGCGATCACGAGCTCGTTCAATCCGTTCTGCGCCGAGAGCACGAAGCCGTCGGGGGCCAGATGCGGCGCGAGGGCGCGCATCGCGGCGTCCGTGTGGTGGGCCTTGGTCGCCAGCACGATGCGCCCGAACACGCCCTCCAGTTCCCCTGGCATGAAGGCGCGCAACCTGCCCGTCGCGTAGTCGACGACCGGCCCCTCGATCGCCAGACCCGTGTCGCGCATCGCCGCCACATGGTCGGCGGCGGAATCCACGAAGACCACGTCGCGACCCGCGCGCACCCAGGCGGCGCCCAGCGTCCCCCCGATCGCACCGGCGCCCCAGACCAGGATCGGGTCGCTCACGACGGCCACGGCCCCGCGATCAACGCGCGGGTCTCCTCGACAGCGATGCGCCACATCTCCATCACCTCGGCATCGGGCCGCTCGTAGTAGCCACCGAAATTGCCGTCGCCGATATGGCGGCGCGCCTGCTCGGGGTTCATCACGCGCAGCGCCTCGACGTCGATCAGCGGCTTGCGCGCGTCCGGCATCGCGACGCCCGCCAGCCGCGTCCAGGGCAGGTTCTCCATCCAGGAGCCGTGGCTGGCGAGCGGGTCGATCTCGCGCACCTTTGCCAGGGTCCGCGGCGCGTTCCACCAGTTATGCCACTTCACCGCCATATCCGGATTCTCGGACACCCATTCCTGGGCGAACGCGCCGATCGGGTTGTTGCCCCCGTGACCGTTGACCATGACGACGCGCCGAAATCCGGCGCGCCGGACCGAATCGAGCACGTCGCGGGCAAGCGCCAGCGCCGTCTCCTGGCGCAGGCTGACGGTGCCCGGATAGGCCTTGAAATAGGGTGTGATCCCGTAGCTCAGCACCGGGAACACCGGCACGCCGAGCGGATCGGCGGCATCGACCGCCACGCGCTCCGACAGGATCATGTCGACGCCGAGGCTGAGAAAGGCGTGCTGCTCGACGCTGCCGACGGGAATCACGCAGCGGTCGTCCCGCTTCACGTGCTCCTCGACCTGCATCCAGTTCATGTCGACGATGCGCATGGGTCGCTCCGAAAGACTGCGCCGCCCGCGCGCGGACTGCGCGCGGGCGGCGGCGTTGGGCATGCCTTACCGGGGGCCGATCACCGGGCCGGCTTGATGTCGTAGGCCAGCGTGTCCTCGTCGGCGCGCGGCTTCGGCATCGAGACCTTGTCCTTGACCACGGCCCAGGCGGACGAGACCGCGACCAGGGGCAGCGAGGGACGATCGGCCATGAACAACCGGTTGGATTCCTCCAGCAGCGCGCGCCGCTTGGCGTCGTCCATCTCGACCGCGGCCGCCTGCAGCACCGCGTCGAGGCGATCGTTCTTGTAGCCGCGCCAGTTGAACGCGCCCATCCGGCGTGCGGGATCGTTCGAGTGGCCGAGCGACGACAGCGTATAGTGCGCCTCGCCGGTCAGCGTTCCCCAGCCCGACATCACCATCGACAGGTCGCCGCGCGTGCGCGCAGGGAAAACGACCGCGCCGGGCTGCCCGGCAGCCTGCACATCCAGCCCGATGCGCGCGAGCATCTGCGCCACAGCGGTGCCGACCGCGGCATCGCCGGGCAACCGGTCGTTGGTGAAGTTGAACACGACCTTGAAGCCGTTCGGGAAACCCGCCTCGGCCATCAACTGGCGCGCGCGGTTCACGTCCGGTCGCAGTTCCGGCAGCGACTTGTCGTGGCCGAAGATGTTGTCGGTCACCATCTGCGTGACGGGCTTGCCCAACCCCTCCATCGCCACCTCGGCCAGCGCCTTGCGGTCGATGGCGAGGCTCATGGCCTCGCGAACGCGGCCGTCGCGGAACGGGTTCGCCGCCAGCGCCGAGCCGTCCTTCGCGCTGACCTGAGCGGTCTTCTCGCGCAGGTCCATCTCGATGTTGAAGACATAGACCGTGTCGGCCTTGACGATCGACAGCTTGGGGTCGCGCGACAGCGTCGGCACATCGGCCGCGGGCACGCGCACGATCATGTCGACCTGCCCGGCCTTGAGCTGCGCCACGCGCGCGGCGTCGTTCGGGATCTCGCGCCGCACGACGCGCTGCCAGGACGCGGGGCCGCGCCAGTAGGCATCGTTGCGCTCCAGGACCGTCTGCTCGCGCGGGGTCCAGGACACGAACCTGAAGGGCCCGGTGCCGACCGCGGCCCTACCGGAGTTGAAGGCCTCGTTGGCGTTCTCGCGGGTCAGGCCGGCGGCGGCCTTGTGCGAGACGATGAACAGCCGGATGAAATCGTAGGGCAGCGACGGCGCCGGCCCGTCGGTGACGATCCGGATCGTGTGCGGATCGACGATCCGGGTCTCTTTGACGCGGCGTACATAGATCGTCGTCGGGTTCGGCCCCGACACCATCGGGATGCGCTCGATCGAGAACTTGACGTCCTCGGCGGTGAAATCCGAACCGTCGTGGAACTTGACGCCGCGGCGCAGCTTGAATTCCCAGGTCGTCGGATCGACCAAGGTCCAGCTCTCGGCCAAGCCCGGCTCGACCTGCAGCTGGTCGCCCGACCAGGTCAGCGTGTCGAAGACGTGCTTCATCGCCTCGGCATGGGTCCCGGTGGCGGTGAAATGCGGATCCATCGAATCCTGGCCGGCCCGCACGCCGATCGTCAGGGTCTGCGCCGAGGCGGCGGCGGACACCGCCAGCATCGCGGCGAAACTAAGTCCGGCGACACGGCCGGCGAGCGTTAGATTCATGATCTTCACTCCCTGATGGTGGGGCATGGCACGTCGCGCCCACGCGATCCGGCGGGGTCGCGAAGCGGACGCGACGCGAATGGCCCAATCCTGTCTCCGCGCCAGACCGACAAGTCAAGCGTCTCGCACCCGGGACGCAGATCGGGCATTGTCCGGACGCTTTCCAACCCCGTCCGCGGACCGCATGCTCGGCTTCGTCATCCAGCGCCTGCTCCAGGCCGTGCTCGTCATGATCGCGATGTCGATCCTGGTGTTCGTCGGCGTCTATGCGATCGGCAACCCGATCGACGTCCTGCTGTCGCCCGACGCGGACCAGCGCATTCGTGCCGAGACCATCGCGCGCTACGGGCTCGACCGGCCGCTCTGGGAGCAGTATCTGGCCTTCGCCGGACGGCTGCTGCAGGGCGATTTCGGCCGCTCGTTCATCTTCGGGATCCCGGTCTTCGACCTCGTGATGTCGCGGTTGCCCGCGACGCTCGAACTGACGCTTGCGGCGACCATCGCCGCCACGGCGATCGGGGTCCCGCTCGGCATGTATGCCGGCTACCGGCCGGACAGCGTGATCGCCAAGACGATCATGGCCTGCTCGGTCGTCGGCTTCTCGGTGCCCACCTTCTGGATCGGCATCGTCCTGATCTTCACCTTCGCGGTCCATCTCGCCTGGCTGCCCGCCGGCCAGCGCGGCGCCACGGCGCTGCTCTTCGGCATCGAATGGAGCTTCCTGACGGCCGACGGGCTGCGCCATCTGCTGCTGCCGGCCCTGAACCTGTCGCTGTTCAAACTGGCGCTGATGATCCGGCTGGCCAGGGCGGGCACGCGCGAGGTCATGCTCGGCGAGACCGTCCGCTTCGCGCGCGCAGCGGGCCTGCGCGAAACCACGATCCTGCGCCGCCACGTGCTGAAGCTGATCGCCATACCGCTGGTCACGGTCTTCGGCCTTGAACTGGCCTCGACGCTCGCTTTCGCCGTCGTCACCGAGACGATCTTCTCCTGGCCGGGGGTCGGCAAGCTGATCATCGATTCGATCTCCACGCTCGATCGCCCGGTCATGGTGTCCTACCTCGTCCTGGTGGCGTTCCTCTTCATCGCGATCAATCTCGTCGTCGACCTGAGCTACGCGCTGCTCGATCCGCGCATCCGCCGGGGACAGGCCTGATGGCCGTCGCGCATGCGATCGGCGCGTTCTGGCGCGAGTTCTCCGAGAACCGCATCGCGGTCGTTGCGCTCGCCATCCTCGCCCTCATCGCGGCGGTCACCCTCGCCGCGCCGCTCGTGGCCCCGCAGGACCCGTACGACCTCGCGAATCTCGATCTCGCCGACGCGCGGCGCCCCCCCGGCCATGTCGGCACCGGAGGCTATACGCATCTGCTCGGCACCGACGCCCAGGGCCGCGACCTTCTTTCCGCGATGATCTATGGCCTGCGAATCTCGCTTCAGATCGGGATCCTGGCGGGCGGGATCGCGCTTTCGCTCGGCGCCACGATGGGCGTGCTTGCCGCCTTCCTGGGCGGGCGCGTCGAGGCGCTCGTGATGCGTATCGTCGATCTCCAGCTCTCGTTCCCCGCCATCTTGCTGGCGCTGGTGCTGTCGGCGCTTCTCGGCAAGGGCAAGCCCCAGCTCGTGGTGGCGCTGGTGGCGGCCCAGTACGCCTATTATGCGCGCACGGCCCATGGCGCGGCGATCGCGGAACGCAGCAAGGACTATGTCGAGGCAGCGCTGTCGACACCGCTGCCGGTGCTGCGGGTGATCTTCCGGCACATTCTGCCGAACTGTCTGCCGCCGCTGATCGTCGTGGCCACGGTACAGGTCGCCAACTCGATCGCGCTCGAGGCGACTTTGTCCTTCCTCGGCCTCGGCCTGCCCTCCACCGAGCCGTCGCTCGGGATGCTGATCGCGAACGGCTTCCAGTATCTGCTCTCTGGCCGCTACTGGATATCGATCTATCCGGGAATCGCGCTGATCGTGCTGATCGTCTCGGTAAACGTCGTCGGCGACCAGCTGCGCGACCAGCTCAACCCACGGCTGAAGCGATGACCGCGCCGCTGCTCGAGATCGCCGGCCTCGCGACCCATTTCTTCACCCGCGGCGGGATCGCGCGGGCGGTCGACGGCGTCGACATTGTCCTGCAGCGTGGACGCATCCTCGGCCTCGTCGGCGAGTCGGGCTCGGGCAAGACCGTCACCGGCTTTTCGATCTTGGGCCTCGTCGATCCGCCGGGACGCATCGTCGCCGGTTCGATCCGCTTCGACGGACGCGAACTGGTCGGCCTGCCCGCGGAGGAATTGCGCCGGCTGCGCGGCCGCCGCATCGCCATGGTCTTCCAGGATCCGATGATGACGCTCAACCCGGTGCTCACCATCGGCGACCAGATGCTGCTGGCGCTGCGCGCGCACGAGCGCGTGGGGCGCGCCAGCGGTCTCGCGCGGGCAGGCGAACTGCTCACCAAGGTCGGGATCCCCAGCGCCGTCGAGCGGCTGAAGGCCTATCCGCACCAACTCTCCGGCGGGATGCGCCAGCGTGTCGCCATCGCGACCGCGATGCTGCATCGCCCGGACCTGATCGTCGCCGACGAGCCCACCACCGCGCTCGACGTCTCGATCCAGGGCCAGATCCTGCATGAGATCCGACGACTGGCGCGCGAGACCGGCGTAGCGCTGATCTGGATCAGCCACGATCTGGCCGTGGTGTCGAACCTGGCCGACGACATCGCCGTCATGTATGCCGGGCGTATCGTCGAGAACGGACCGGCGCGCGAGGTCCTGGAGCGGCCGCGGCATCCGTACACGCGGGGCCTGCTCGATTCGGTTCCCGGCGACGCGCCGCCCGGTTCGCGACTGGCCCAGATCCCGGGCGCGACGCCCTCGCTGCTGCGGCTGCCGCAGGGCTGCAGCTTCCGCGAACGCTGCGCGCGCGCCGCTTCGACCTGCGCGCAGATGCCGGAACTCCGGGCCGAGGGCGACGCGCCAACGGCTGTCCGCTGCCATTATCCCCTGCCGGTGTCGCCATGACGGCGACGCCGGTGCTCGAACTCGCGGGCGTCTCGAAGCGCTTCGTGCGCAAGCCGAACACCGGCGAGCGCATCGCGGCGCTGTTAGGCGCCGCGACCGGCGCCCAGGTCGTGCGCGCGGTAGAAGCGGTCAACCTGACGATCGCACCGCGCGAGACGCTGGCGCTCGTCGGCGAATCCGGCTGCGGCAAGTCCACCCTCGGACGGATCGCGGCGGGGATCCATGCGCCCGACGCGGGCACCGCGCGCCTGAACGGCTCGCCCGTCATGTCTGCCGCCGGTCGCCCGCGCAAGATCACGACCAAGGTCCAGATGGTGTTCCAGGACCCGTTCGCGTCGCTGAATCCGCGAATGACCGTCGCCGAGATCGTCGCCGAGGGGCCGGTCGCCCATGGCCTGACCGCACGCGGCGAGGCCGGCGCCTATGTCGCGCGCTGGCTCGAGCGGGTCGGCCTGGATCCGGCCTACGCGCAACGCTTTCCGCACCAGTTCTCCGGCGGCCAGCGCCAGCGCGTCGCAATCGCGCGGGCGCTGGCGATGCAGCCTGAACTGCTTGTTTGCGACGAGCCGGTGGCCTCGCTCGACGTCTCGATTCAGGCCCAGGTGCTCAATCTCTTCGTCGATCTGCGCCGCGATCTGGGCCTCACCTGCATGTTCATCAGCCACGACCTCGGCGTCGTGCGCCATGTCAGCGACCGCGTCGCGATCATGTATCTGGGCCGCGTGGTCGAGACGGGGCCCACGGCGGAGATCTTCGCCGCCCCCCGTCATCCCTATACCCAGGCGCTGCTGGCGAGCGTGCCTCGGCTTCGCCGGCGCCACGGCGACGGCGACACGTTCAGGCCGATCGCGGGCGAGATACCCTCCCCGCTCTCGCCGCCGCCGGGCTGCCATTTCCATCCGCGCTGCCCGGTCGCCACCCAACGCTGCCGCGCCGAGGCCCCCGTCCTGCGGGAGCTCGCGGCGGGCCGCGCCGCCGCCTGCCATCTCGCGGGCGACGGCTGAGGGGCTTGCGAGCCGCGGCTTCAGATACCGGCGGCGAAGGCGCGCGCGAGATGCGCCGCCGCCTTCGCCAGCGCGGCACGGGCGATGGCCACGTCCTCGACCAGCGCCAGGAAACCGTGATTGGCGGTGGCGATCTCGTCGAACTCGAATCCGACGCCGGCGGCGGCGAGCGAAGCGGCGAGCCGGCGCGTGTCGTCGCGCAGAGGATCGAGGCCGCAGCCCAGCAGGAAGGCGCGACGCAACCCTGCATGCGACCCGCGCAAGGGAACGGCGCGCGGATCCGACGTGGCGCGCGCCGCACCGAGATGGAGATCCAGGAAGATCGCCATGTCGGCGCGCGACAGGCCGAAACGCCCGTCGCCGAAGGAAGCGCGATAGGAACCGGTTTCGAGATCGCTGTCGAAGCTGCCATAGAACAGCAGCAGCGTCGGCGGCGCCTGTCCGCGCGCGGCGGCCTCCATGCCGACGGCGAGCGCGAGACCGGCCCCCGCGGAATCGCCGCCGAACGCCGCGCGCCGCATATCGATCCCGAGCGCCTCGGCATGCGCGAGGGCCCAGGCGACGGCGTCGCGGCAATCCTCGAAGGGCGCGGGAAACGGATGTTCGGGCGCCTTGCGATACGCGACGCCGACCACGCGCTGGCCCGAGCGTTGGGCCAGTTCGCGCATGATCCGGTCATGGCTGTCGATACTGCCCCAGACCCAGCCGCCGCCGTGGAAATAGAACAGCGCCGGACCAGCGGGGGGCGCGGCTTCGGGGACATGCATGCGCAGACCGACCCGTCGTCCGGGCAGTTCCGCGTCGATGTCGCGCACGGCGCGCATCTTCGGCCCGCCCTGCAGGCCGCGCTCCAACCGCCGGCGCAGGAAATCCGCACGCAACGCCGCGACGTTCTCCGCGGCCAGAGCCGCGCGCGGACCGTAACGCGCCAGATCGCGCGCCAGCGCCGCAGCGATTTCCGGGTCCAGATCCGAACTGGCCATGGCCATGCGCGTCAGCTCGGGAAACGCCGATGCAGATCGACGATCTGCGCGCCATCCAGGAAACGCGTCGAGCGCCCGGCCAGCATCAAGAACAGCTTGGCCGTCTCCTCCAGTTCCTCGGCGTTGTAGACAGCGTCGTCAAGCGACTTGCCGGCGACCACCGGGCCATGATTGGCGAGCAGGATGGCATGATGCGCGCGCGCCTTCTGCCGAACCGCCTCGGCGAGGCCGCGATCGCCGGGCGGGAAATACTCGACCAGCGGCAGCTTGCCGATGCGCATGACGAAATAGGCGGTGATCGGCGGCAGCACGTCCGACGGATCGGCGTGGCAGAGGCACGAGACCGCCACGCAATGGGTGGAGTGGAGATGGACGATCGCCTTCGCGCCGGGCCGTTCCTCGTACATCGCCAGATGCAGGAACGCCTCCTTCGACGGCGGATCGCCCGAAAGCAGCCGACCATCCGGCGCCAGCTTCGAGATACGCGCGGGATCGAGCCGGCCCAGGCAGGAATTCGTGGGCGTGATCAGGATCCCGTCCTCCAGCCGCGCGCTCAGATTGCCCGAACTGCCATGGGCGAGGCCCCGGGCGTGCAACGATTCCCCGTGCCGGCACAGCCAGTCGCGCAGATCCTGCTCCTTCATCACCCCGCCCCCTGCGAATCTCCGCGCGCCGCCGCGACGCCTGCCGGCGCGGTCGCGAAGTAGAAAGCATTGCGCCGCGGCGGTCGCGCACCCATCTTTCCCCCTCGTGATCACACGCGAAACCGAATCCTCGGGCGAGGTTGCGGGCCCGGCGCCTGCAGGTCAACAGCACGGCACGCGCCGTCCGTGGGTTCTGGCCGTATTCCTGGCCGCGTGCCTCTGCGCCGTGCCCGTTCCGTCCTCCGGCCAGGGGCGTACGCAGCCCACCATCCCCGGCGTCCATACCGAGGAGATGGCGCGCGCCATCGCGGCTGCGCGCGGAAGGCTGCCGGTGTTCTGGAACCGGCTGCGCGAGAACCTGCCCACCGACACCGGCTTCGCCCTGAAGGTGGTGACGAGCGACCAGCACGGCGCCGAACACATCTGGCTCAGCCGGATCACGCTGCACGACGGCAAGGTGTTCGGCATGATCGACGCCGCCCCGAGGATCGTCCGGTCGCTGCGCAAGGGGCAGATCATGGAGATTCGCGCCGACTCGATCGTCGACTGGATGTATTTCGACCGGGGCCGCATCGTCGGCAACGAGACCGGTCGCGTCATGCTCCGCTATCTCTCGCCGGCCGAGCGCGAAAAGATGATGGAGCTGTTTCGCTAGTGCGTTCTCCCGCACGCGCTTCGGCATAGGGCAGGAAACGCCCGGGCGAGCGGCCTCGCGCGCGTCAGGGGGGACGCGGCGGGGCGCGCAGCGCTCGCGCGCAACAGCAGCGGCGAAGCGTCACATGCCACCAGACCCAATCGGGTCCGGGGCCCGGCCGCCGCCACTCTTAGGGATCACTTGCCCCAGCGCAGCGCGACCGGATCGACGTCGCGGGCAAGTTCGATCAACCCTGCCCTCGTCGCGGGGTGGAGCCTCTCGAGCGGGTGGCGCACGGCCTCGGAACCGATCACGCCGCCCTCCGCCATCACCGCTTTGGTCGCGCGCAGACCGCATTGGCGGTTCTCATAGTTGACGAGCGGCAGGATCCGCGCGTAACCCGCCGCGGCCTCCGCGCGGCGTCCGGCGCGGTAGGCCTCGAAGATCGGCTTGATAAGGTCGGGTATCATCGCGCTGGGCATGGTCCCGTTGGCTCCGGCGTCGAGATCGGCCATCAGCGTGATCGACTCCTCGCCGTCCCAGGGGCCGACGACCAGCGACGGGTCGCCCGCTTCCACGAGCGCGCGCAGTTTCGCCGCGGCCTGCGGCACCTCGATCTTGAACCATCGCGCCAGCGGCACCTCGCGCGCCAGGCGCAGCAGGAACGTCACCGACATCGCGACGCCGCTCAGCGGCGCGTCCTGGACGACGATGGGCAGGCGCGAGGCTTCGGCGACGGCGGCGAAATGCTCCAGCATCCCCTTCTCGTCGGCGCGCAGGCCGGCGCCGTGGTAGGGCGGCATGAGCATCAGCATCTGCGCGCCCACCTCGGCGGCCCGCCGCGAACGCGCCGCCGCGATCCGGGTGCTGAAATGGCTGCAGGTGGCGATGACCGGAACCCGCCCCGCGACGTGCTCTACGCACAGCCGCAGCAGCGTGTCGCGCTCGTCGTCGGTCAGCAGGAACTGCTCGGAATAGTTTGCCAGGATGCAGATCCCGTCGACGCCCTGGTCGATCATGCAGTCGAGCACCCGCTTCATGCCGGGCAGGTCGAGATCGCCGTTGTCGAGGAACGGCGTCGGCGCGATCGGGAACACGCCCGTGGGGCCGGCGGATTGCGTCATGCGTCTTCTCCCTGGCGGCGGGCGCCGCGGTCGCGGGGAATAGGCGGCCCCGTCAGGCCTCTTGTCAACCCGGCGGCCGCGCGGCCGGGGCATCTCGCCTTTCCTGTCGACCCGGACGGCATGGATGGAGAAGATGAAGATGGAGCGACCGCAAGCCGGGGGACGATTTCGATGACCACAGGCCGTTACGATGCCATCGTCCTCGGCGCCGGCATGCCGGGATCGGCGAGCGCCGCCCAGCTCGCGCTGCGGGGCCTGCGGGTGGCGCTGGTCGACCGCAAGGCGCCGGGCGACGAGACCTCCTTCGGGAACGCGGGCTACATCGACACCGCGGCGTTCCTGCCAACGACGATGCCGCGCGACCTGCCCACGCTGCTCGCCCGTCTGCGGGGCGACACGCCGCATGTGCATGTCCAGTTCACGATGCTGCCGTTCCTGCTGGGATGGTTCCGCCAGTACTGGCGCGAGTCCACGCCCGAACGCATCCTCGCCGCCGCGGCGCGGCTCGCGCCGCTCGCCGCGCACGCCGTCGACGAGCACAAGGCGCTCGCAGCCGCGGCTGACGCGGGTCATCTGATCCGCGCCAACGGGCTGCTGCGCGTCTACAGAACCCGCGCCGGCTTCGACGGCGCCGCATCCGACCGCGACCTGCTCCGTCGCTACGGCATCGAGGTACGCGAACTCGACGCCGCGGCGATCGCCGAACTTGAGCCCTGCCTTCTGCCCGTGCTCGCGAACGCGACCTATCTGCCGCGGTCGCACCGGACGATCGACCCGGGCAGCCTGACAAAGGCCTACGCGGGACTGGTCGCGCGCAACGGCGGCGCGCTTGTCCACGCCGATGCGGGCACGCTCGCGCGCGGCGCCGCAGGCTGGAGCGTCGATACGCCCGAGGGACCGGTGGTCGCGCCGCATGTCGTCGTCGCGCTCGGCCCCTGGGCAAAGGAGCTGCTCGCGCGCTTCTCGATCTCCGTGCCGATCGCGGTCAAGCGCGGCTACCACATGCACTACGCGCTGGCCGGCAACGCCACGATCAGCCGGCCGGTCGGCGACGTCGAGGGCGGGTTCAGCCTGAACCCGATGGCGATGGGCCTGCGGCTGACGACCGGCGCCGAGTTCGCGCATCGCGATGCGCCGCCGACCACCGTCCAGCTCGACGCCAGCGAAAAGCTGGCGCGCACCCTGGCGCCGCTCGACCGCCGCCTCGACACCCATGCCTGGCGCGGGGCGCGCCCCAACACGCCCGACAGCGCGCCGATCATCGGGCCGGCTCCAGGACAGCCGGGCATGTGGCTGGCCGTCGGCCATGGGCATTGGGGGCTAGGTCTCGGCGCGGTCACCGGCCGACTGATCGCCGACCTGGTGACCGGCGTCACGCCGGTCTGCGATCCCGCGCCGCTGGGCCTCGACCGCTTCGGTTGACGATGACAGCGCCGGGGTCGCGCCCGCCAGGCGGCATCCGCCGCGAGGACGACGCGCTGCTCCGCGGCCTCGGCAAATTCGTCGCCGACGGCTGCCGCGGTGAGACGCTCACCCTCCTCTTCCTGCGCGCCGACAGGGCGGCCCATGCGCTGCACGACGTCGAATGCGCCCGCGCGCTGGCCATGCCCGGCGTGGTCGCGATCCTGCGTGCCCGCGATATCGCGCTCGTGCGCGCGCCGACGGTCAATCCGCTGGCCGAGCCGATCGACCTGCCGCGCTTCGAGCCGCTGGCCGGTGACCGGGTTCTCGCCGTCGGCCAGCCGATCGCCGCCGTGGTGGCGACCAGCGAGGCACAGGCGCTCGATGCGCTCGAGGCGATCACGGTCGCATATGGCGCGCCGGTCGCGTTCGGTGCCGACGCCTTCGTGCGGGTCTGGCGCGCCGGGGCTGAGGACACGGCCGGCACAACCCGCGTGGCGCTGCGGACCGAACATCCGCGCGTCGCCGCAATGCCGCTCGAACCGCGCGGCGCGGTGGCGTCCTGGGCCGATGGACGGCTGACCGTCCATCTGCCGACGCAATCACCGTCGCGCGCCCGCGACGAACTCGCGGCGGTGCTCGGGCTCGGGCGCGACCAGGTGCGGGTCGTCGCCGGCGATGTCGGCGGCGCGTTCGGCGCCAAGGCCTCGCTCCACCCGGAAGACATCGTCTGCGCGTTCGCCGCGCTGCGCCTGGGCCGGACGGTGCGCTGGCCCGGCAGCCGCACCGAGGATCTGCTGGCCGGCACGCATGGGCGCGGCGGCAGGATCGAGGCCGAACTTGGGCTCGACACGGCGGGGCGGCCGACAAGCCTGCGCGCGCGCATCGCCTACCCGCTCGGCCACTGGCTGCCCTACAGCGCGATGGTGCCGGCATTGAACTGCGCGCGCATCCTTCCCGGCCCCTACGCGATCGCGACGGTCGACATCGAGACGGTGGGCCGCACCGGGCCGGAGCCCGCGATGGGCATCTATCGCGGCGCCGGCCGTCCCGAGGCTTGCCTGGTGATGGAACGCCTGATGGACATGGCCGCTTCGCGCTGCGGACGCGATCCCCTCGACTACCGGCGCGCGGCCGTCGTGCGGCGCTTTCCGCACGCCACGCCCACGGGAGAGACGTTGGACTCGGGCGATCTGCCGCGGCTTCTCGACGTGCTCGCGGCACGCGCCGACTATGCCGGGGAGCGTGCGCGCGCCGCCGCACGGCGCGAGGCGGGCGAAATACTGGGGCTGGGTCTTGCCCTCTATGTCGAGCCCGCCGGCAAGGGATGGGAGGCCGCGCGCGGCACGCTTCTCGCGGACGGAAGCCTGCGCATCGCGACAGGCACGCCTTCCCAGGGCCAGGGGCGCAACACCAGCTTCGCGGCGATCGCCGCCGCGGCGCTCGGGATCGATGCGGCACGGATCGAGATCGTCCATGGCGACACCGACGCCACGCCGGACGGGATCGGGGCGCTGGCCAGCCGCTCGACCGCGATCGGCGGCAGCGCGGTCCTCGAGGTCTGCCGCGCGCTAGAGACCGCGCGCGCCGAAGCTGGCGCCAGCGACCTCGCCGCGCTCGCGCGGCTTCGCCCCGGCCTGACGATCGAGCGACGTTTCGACAGCCCGGACAGCGCATGGGCCAGCGGCGCCTGCCTCGCGCGCGTCGCGATCGACCGCGAGACCGGCGTCGCGACGGTGGAGCGGCTGTGGTGGGTCGAGGACGCGGGCACCATCGTCGCGCCGGTCCTCGCCGCCGGGCAACTGACGGGCGGCGTGGCCCAGGGGATCGGCGAGGCGCTGTTCGAGCGCGTGGTGTTCGACGCCGACGGGCAGCTGCTCACGGGGTCGCTGATGGACTACGCGCTGCCGCGCGCGCGCGACATCCCCCCGATCGACATCTTCGGCGCGCCGACCGCGAGCCCGACCAACCCCCTCGGCGCCAAAGGCATCGGCGAGACAGGCACCATCGGCGCGCCGGCCGCGATCGCCAATGCGGTGATGGACGCGCTGAGGCCATTCGGCATATCTCATCTCGATCCGCCCTACGCGCCGGAGAAGCTCTGGCGCGCGATGCAGCCCGGAGCCAGGCAATGACGCGCTATCGCCGAACCGAAGCCAAGGATTTCGCCCGCGCCAACATGCGGGGGATCTGGGCCGCCGCACTGACCCCGTTCCTGCCCGACGGCGCGATCGACGAGGCCGGCTTCCGGCGCAACATCCGCCACTGGATCGGCGCGCTCGGCATCGACGGGCTGTTCATCGCCGGCAAGCAGGGCGAGTTCTTCTCGCTCTCGGTGCCCGAGCGCAAGCGGCTGTTCGAGATCGCCGCCGAGGAATGCGCCGGCAAGGCCGGCACGATCATGTCGTGCTCGGACCAAAATCTCGACGTCGTCCTCGATCTCGCCCGCCACGCCGAGGCGGTGGGTGCCGACAGCATCGTCGTCCACGCGCCGGTGCTGCATTTCGTCCATCGGCAGGACGCGATCCTCGAGGAATATTATCGCCACGTCGCCGCGGCGACCGAACTCGGCATCGCGCTGTGGAGCCATCCCGACAGCGGCTACCTGATGAGCCCGCAGCTCTGCGCGCGGCTGGCCGAGATCCCGAGCGTGGTCGCGATCAAGTACAGCGTGCCGCGGGCGATGTATGTCGAACTGAGCCGGCTCGCCGGCGACCGGCTGATCGTGTCGACCGCCTCCGAGGACGAATGGCTGGACAACGTCGTCGAACTGGGCTGGCGGCTCTATCTCTGCTCGTCGCCGCCCTTCCTGCTGCAGACCGCGCGCGATCGCCGGATGCGCGACTACACCGATCTCGCCTTCACCGGACGG
>JBIKXN010000295.1:0-5133 GCA_044355765.1 Alphaproteobacteria bacterium | reverse complement strand
ATCCGCGCCAACGCCGTCTGCCCGGGCTCGGTGCGCACGCCCGCCTGGGACCACCGGCTGGAGAAGGATCCCGGCCTGATCGCGCGCACCGCGGGTTTCTATCCGCTGGGCCGGCTGGCCGAGCCGCGCGAGGTCGCCGCCGCCGTCCTGTTCCTCGCCTCGCCGCTGGCCTCCGCCATCACCGGCGTGGCGCTGCCCGTGGATTGCGGCCTGTCCGCCGGCAATCCGGGCTTCGTGCGCGAGATCCTGGACCGCTGACACGCCCCATCCTGCCGGTTGGGCGGGGGTCATCCACACGGAGGATATGGGCTTTTCGCCGAACCCGGCGCATTCTGCGCCGCGCGCGGGCGGGCAGGCCGCCGGGGGGCGGGGCGCGAGCCGCGCGGTTAGAGAGGAGTTCGACGACATGAGGAAGATCGAGATCGCGGCGGTCGCCGCCGTCGCCATGGCCGCGGCGATGCTGGCCGGAGGCGCCGGGGCGCAGACGATCGCCGCGCTGGCCGGCGGCGACACGCTGATCCATATCGACGCCGCGGCCAAGAAGGTCACGAAGACCGTCAAGATCAAGGGCGTGGGCAAGCTCGCGGGCATCGACATGCGCCCGGCCGACGGCATGCTCTACGGCCTCGCGGTGGACGGCACGGTGGTGACCATCGACCCGGCGACCGGCATGGCGACGCAGAAATCGAAGCTGAAGACCATGCTGGCCGCCGATGTCGGCGCCACCGTCGACTTCAATCCGGTCGCCGACCGCCTGCGCATCCTGGGCACCGACGGCACCAGCCTGCGCGCCAATGTCGACACCGGCGACGTGATCGTCGACGGCTCGCTCAAATACGCCGACGGCGACGCCAATGCCGGCAAGAAGCCCAATGTCGTCGCCGGCGCCTATATCAACTCGGTCAAGGGCGCCAAGGCGACCGTGCTCTACGACATCGACGGCACGGTGCGCGCGCTGCTGCGCCAGAACCCGCCCAATGACGGCGTGCTCGGCACGATCGGGCCGGTGCGCGTCAAGGGCCGCTACGCCTTCGACATCCAGTCGCCGGAGGAAGGCAAGAACACCGCCTGGCTGCTCGCCAGCGGCACGCTCTTCACCGTCGATCTCGCCACCGGCCTGGGCAAGACCGTGGGCAAGATCGCCGGGCTCGAGCGCCGGGTGACGGACATCGCCATCCTGCCCTGAACCGCGCGGCCGCGGCGCCGCCGCGCAGGCCCGGTCGCGCCGGGCTACGCGGCGGCGCCAGCGGCGCTCAGGGATAAAGCCCGCGCAGCGCCCGCGCCTCGAGGATGCGGGTGCAGGCGACGACGAAGGCGGCGGTGCGCAGATCCAGCCGCCGCTCCGCGGCCAGCGCCCAGATCGCGTCGAAGGCGTCGAGCAGGATCCGCTCCAGCCGCGCGTTGATCTCGGCCTCGGTCCAGAAATAGCTCGAGAAGTCCTGCACCCATTCGAAATAGCTGACCGTGACGCCGCCGGCATTGGCGATCACGTCGGGCACCACCAGCACGCCGCGCGCGCGCAGGATGTCGTCGGCCTCGGGCGTCGTCGGGCCGTTCGCGCCCTCCACCACCATGCGCGCGCGGATCGCCCCCGCGTTGCCGGCGCCGATCTGCTGCTCCAGGGCCGCCGGCACCAGCACGTCGCAGGGCACCGACCAGAACGCGTCGCGCGCGACTGCCTCGCCGCCGGGGAAGCCCTGCACGCTGCCCTGCGCCGCGACATGGGCGCGCAGCGCGGCGACGTCGAGCCCGGCGGCGCGATGGACGCACCCGCCATGGTCCTGCACCGCCACGACCCGGCATCCGGCGGCGGCGAAGAGCTGCGCCGCGACGCCGCCGACATTGCCCAGGCCCTGGATGGCGACGCCCGCCCCGGGCAGATCGAGCCCGATGCGCCCCGCGGCGGCCCGCGCGAGCACGAAGACGCCGCGGCCCGTCGCCTCGCGCCGGCCCAGCGAGCCGCCCAGCGCCACCGGCTTGCCGGTCACCACGCCGGTCACCGTGGCGCCCTCGTGCATCGAATAGGTGTCCATCATCCACGCCATCACCTGGGCGTCGGTGTTGACGTCGGGCGCGGGGATGTCCTTGGCGGGCCCGATCAGGATCGCGATCTCGCTGGCGTAGCGGCGCGTCAGCCGCTCGAGCTCGCCGCGCGACAGCCGCCGCGGATCGACGCGCACGCCGCCCTTGGCGCCGCCGAAAGGCAGGTTGACCGCGGCGTTCTTGACCGACATCCACGCCGCCAGCGCCATCACCTCGGACAGCGTGACGCCGGGATGGAACCGCACCCCGCCCTTGCCCGGCCCGCGGCTGGTGTTGTGCTGGACGCGATAGCCCTCGAAATGCGCCACGCGGCCGTCGTCGAGCGCGATCGGCACGTCGACGATCAGCGAGCGCTTCGGCCGCCTGAGCGTCTCGATCCAGCGCTCCAGCCCGCCCAGATGCGGCGCCACGCGCTCGACCTGCTCCAGATAGACCGCCCAGGGCCCGAGATCCTTCGCGTCCAGATAGGACGGCAAGCCATGCGCCTCGTCCATCGCGGCCCCTCCTGCCCGTAGCGTCGGCCTCGACCCTCCCCGGATTTCCCGCCCACCGCAAGCGACACGCGGCACACGCAAAGGCAAGGGCGCGCGACGAGGGCCGCCAGGCGAAACGCGCCCCTGCCCTAGGCGCGCGGCGCGTGGGGCAGACCGGGAGAGGGCGCGGAGGCGGCGATCCAGCGGAGCAGGCGGGCGGCGAGGGTTTCGCTGCCCAGATCGTGCATCGGCATATGGGAGTGGCCGGGCAGGCCGAGCGCCGGCAGGCGCCAGAGCTCGGCGCGCGCGCCGGCCGCGCGCAGGGCGGCGACATGGGCCTCGGTGCGGGCGGCGAGGGTCGTCCACAGCGCGCTCGCGTCGAGGAAATCGCCGAGCACGTGCAGGAACGGCCGCCCGGCCAGCGCGCCGGACGGCGGCGGCGGAAAACCCGAGGCCTCGATACATGCCACCGCCAGCGCCAGGCCGGGCCGCGCGAAGGCCGCGCGCAGGGCGAATTCGCCGCCCTGGCTATGCGCGACCAGCACGCAGGGGCCGATGCGCTCCATCGCCGCGAGCAGCGCCGCGACCGCCTCGTCGCCGCCGCCCGACCAGCGCGGACAGAACTGCGCGAGCAGCGCGTCGAGCGCGCCGACCGGGAAACGCTGGCCGGCGAAGGGCCGCCGCGCCGCGAAGCCCTCGGCCGCCCCGAGCCGGAACAGCGTCCACGCCTCCTCGGCGCTGCGCATCACCGGGTCGCCGTCGTTGAGTTCGGGAAAGGGGCACCACCCCGCCCGGCCGCGCCCGGTCCCGTCCAGCACATAGACCGGATGCCCGGCCGCCAGGAACAGCCGCGCCCAGCCCGGCCGCCCGTCGGGCGTCGTCTCCCACATCGTGCCGGACAATCCGCCGCCATGCTGGAACAGCACCGGCGGGCGCGTGGCGCCCGCCGGGATCATGTACTGCACATAGGCCTGGCCGAAACGGTAGCGCCCGTTCGGGTCCCAGTCGACGGCGACGCCCGAGGTGAAGCGCACCTGCCGGCCGGGCCGGCCGGCGATCTCGACGATGCGGCCGCCGGCATGGAACGCGCCCCAATCCGCCAGCCGCACCCCGCCTTCGCCTTCGTCCCCGCCCACCGTCACTTCTTCAGCAGCGGGCACTCGTTGCGCTCGGCCGGGATCGCCGCCTCGGCCGCGGGGATCGTGCGCACGATCTTGAAATAGTCCCAGGCGCCCTTCGATTCCGACGGCGCCTTGACCTGCGCCAGATAGAAGTCGCGCATCACCCGGCCGTCCTCGCGGATGCGCACGCCCTTGGTGTACATGTCGTCGATCGGCGTGTCCTTCATCTTGCGCACCACGGCCTGCGCCTCGTCGGTGCCGGTCGCCTGGATCGCCTTCAGGTAATGCCGCACCGAGCCATAGACGCCGGCCTGCAGCAGCGAGGGCGGGCGGTTGAACTTCTCGGCGAAGCGCCGCGAAAACGCGCGCGTCTCGTCGTTGAGGTCCCAGTAGAACGGCATGGTCAGATAGGTGCCCTGCGCCGTCGGCAGCCCGATCGCGTGGACGTCGGATTCCAGCATCAGCAGCGCGGCCAGCTTCTGCCCGCCCTTCTGGATGCCGAATTCCGAGGCCTGCTTGACCGCGTTGATCAGATCGCCGACCGCGGTGGCGAGGCCGATGATCTCGGCCCGCGACCCCTGCAGCTGCAGCAGGAACGACGCGAAATCCGGCGCGTTCAGCGGATGGCGGATCGACGCCACCACCCGGCCGCCCGACTGGGTGACCATGTCGGCGGCGTCCTTCTCCAGCGCGTGGCCGAAGGCGTAGTCGGCGGTCAGGAACGCCCAGTTGCGCCCGCCCTCCGCCAGCACCGCCGCGGCGGTGCCGCGCGACAGCGCGTAGGTGTCGTAGCTCCACGCGATGCCGTTGGGCGAGCAGTTGCGCGTGGTCAGCAGCGTCGTGCCCGCGCTGGAGAACATCACCACCCGGTTGAGGTTCTTCGCCAGCTCCTGCACCGCCAGCGCGATGCCCGAATGCGGCACGTCGACGATGACGTCGACGCCCTCGGCGTCGTACCAGCGCCGCGCGATCGCGACGCCGATATCGGCCTTCTGCTGATGGTCGCCCGAGACGATCTCGATCCGCTTGCCGCCGATGGCGTTGCCGAACTCGGCCGCCGCCATGCGCGCCGCCTCGACCGAGCCCGCGCCGGTGGCGTCGGCCGAACTCATCGACATGTCGGTCAGCACGCCGATCTTGATGACGTCGCCCGAGATCTGGGCCAGCGCCGGCCCGGCCAGGACGAGACCGGCGAGGCCGGCGACGATGGATTTGAGCATGAGATGGCGTCTCCCGTGTGATTGTCCGCCCGGACCCGCGGCGCCCCCGCGCGCCGCGCCCCGCGGAAACCGGAGCCTAGCGCGCGCCCGGCGGCGGATCCAAGGGCGGCGCGGAGCGCGCGTCCGGAGGCCGGAGAGGGGCCCGTCCGATCCACTCCTCCCCTCGCGCGAAGCGCGCGGACAAAGGCCGGGAGCGTGCCTCTCCGCCGCGCGCCCGCCCGCCATCGGCGCAGCGCCGCGCGCCCGCGCGTAAATCCGGCATGTAAAGACGGGGGT
>JBIKXN010000294.1:0-5144 GCA_044355765.1 Alphaproteobacteria bacterium | reverse complement strand
CGCGCCGTTCCCCGTCACACCCATCGCGGCGCCGAGATGACGCTGGTGCTGGACGGCGCCTACGACGACGCGGCCGGGCATTACGCCCGCGGCGATCTCAGCATCGCCGATCCCAGCATCGATCACCGTCCGGTGGCATGCGACGGCCGCGACTGCCTGTGCCTGGTCGTGACCACGGCGCCGATCCGGCTTACCGGCCCGCTGCTGCGGCTGCTCAATCCGTTCCTGTCGCGCTGACGCGCGGCCGCCGGATCTTCGGCGGCGCGAAGGCGTGGCGCGCCAGCGCCTCGCGCGGACCTCCCGGCGCGACCGGCCGCGGCGCGAAACGACCCAGGCTGATCATGCGGTCGTACATGACCAGCGCGCCCGCGAGCGACAGGTTGATCGAGAACCGCGTCGGGATCTTCACGACATGGACGCAGCGCGCGAGCAGCGCGGGCGACAGCGAACCGCGCTCCGGGCCCATGACATAGGCCGCCGCGCGCGGATGGCGGAACGAGGGCAGGTCGATCGCGTCGTCCATCAGTTCGACCCCGACCAGCTGGCAATCGCGCGGCAGCGCGAAGTCGCCGATGCCCGCGAATTCGTAGAAGGGCAGGCTGCCCGGCGTGTCGGACGTGTCGGCGAGCCTGGCTTCCTCGCGTGCATAGGCGGCCTCGAGCGTGAACACGAAGGCCGCGCCGAAGGCATGGGCGGTGCGCATCAGCGCGCCCACGTTCATCGCCTTGGTCACGCCCTCGACGCCGATCGCGAAATAGCCCCGCACGTCCGGTCCTCCCTTGCGCAAGCGCCGCGGAGATTGCGCCGCCGACGCGGCGCGGGCAAGCTGCCGCGCGTCATGGACGCCAATCCCTTCCTGGTCGACGTCGCGCGCGGCGCGATGGTCGAGAGCCGCCACCGCGGGCGCTATGTCGTCGCCGACGCCGATGGGCGCGTCGTCGCGGCGGGCGGCGACGTCGCGGCGCCGGTCTTTCCCCGCTCCGCGATCAAGTTCCTGCAGGCCCTGCCGCTGGTCGAGAGCGGGGCCGCCGACGCCTTCGCGCTCTCCGCGCCCGAGCTGGCGATCGCCTGCGCCAGCCATGGCGGCGAGCCGCGCCATGTCGAGACCGTCGCCGGGATGCTGGCGCGCATCGGCCTGGGCGAGGCCGATCTGGAATGCGGCGCGCATATGCCCTCCGCCGCGGCGGCGGCCGAGGCGCTGATCCGCGCCGGGACCAGTCCGGGCGCGCTGCACAACAACTGCTCGGGCAAGCATGCGGGCATGCTCGCCACCTGCCGTCACCTCGGCGAGCCCACGCGCGGCTACATCGCGCCCGAACATCCCCAGCAGCGCCGCGTGGTGGCGGTCTTCGAGGCGATGCTGGGGCTGGAGCTGGGTCGCGCGCCGCGCGGCGTCGATGGCTGCGGCCTGCCCCAGATCGGCGTCCCGCTCGCCGCGCTGGCGACCGGCATCGCGCGCTTCGGCGCGCCCGACAAGCTGCCCGCCGCGCGCGCATCAGCCTGCCGCAGGCTCGCCGCCGCGATCGTCGCCGAGCCCTTCATGCTCGCGGGCACCGGGCGTTTCTGCACCCGCGCCATCGCCGCGTGCGGCGGGCAGGCAGCGATCAAGACCGGCGCCGAGGGCGTCTATGTCGCCGCCATCCCGGCGCGCGGCCTCGGTATCGCGCTCAAGATCGACGACGGCGCCGCGCGCGCCGCCGAAGTCGCGATGGGCCATCTGCTGCTGGCCCATGGCGGGTTCGACGACGCCGCGCGCGCGCGACTGGCCGGGATGATCGCGCCGCCCGTGGTCAACGCCGCCGGCCGGTCCGTCGGCGGCCTCGCCCCCGCGCCGGGCTGGTAGCTCGCGCCATGGCCGGCGCCGAGCGGGCGGACGATCCGGTCCGCATCCAGTACGAGGCCTATCCCTACCCGCCGCGCGATCCGCGCGACGAGGCGCGGCGTCTGATCACCGGTAGCCCCAGCCATCTCGCCGAGATCGTCCATCACCTGCGCGGCGGCGCGTTCGACCCGGCGGCGCCGTTGCGCGCGCTGGTCGCCGGCGGCGGCACCGGCGACGCGGCGATCATGCTCGCGCAGCAGTTGGCCGACGCTGGCGCCACGCGCGCGCGCGTGACCTATCTCGACGCCTCGGCGGCCACGCGGCGGATCGCCGAGGCGCGCGCGGCCGCGCGCGGCCTGTCAAATCTCGATTTCGTGACCGGCTCGCTGCTCGACCTCGCGGCGCTGGGCCTCGGCGGCTTCGACTATGTCGACTGCTGCGGCGTGCTGCACCATCTCGAGGATCCCGATGCCGGACTGGCGGCGCTCGAGCGCGGCCTCGCCCCGGGCGGCGGCATGGGGCTGATGCTCTACGCGCCGCTGGGCCGCATCGGCGTCTATCCGATGCAGCACGCGCTGCGCCTGCTCGACGACGGCGGGACGCCCGCGGCGCGCGTCGCGGCGACGCGCCGGCTGCTGGCGCAGCTGCCGGCGACGAACTGGCTCAAGCGCAATCCCTTCGTCACCGATCATCTGGTCGAAGGGGATTCCGGGCTCTACGACCTGCTGCTGCACGCGCGCGACCGCGCCTATGCGGTCGACGAGGTCTTCGATTTCCTGGACCGCGCCGGGTTGCGCCTCGCCGCCTTCGTGCCGGCCGCGCGCTACGAGCCGCGCCATTACCTGTCCGATCCTGCGCTGCTGCGGCGCGCCGAGGCGCTGACGCCGCGGGCGCGCGCGGCGCTGGCCGAGTCGCTGGCGGGCAACATCAAGTGTCACGCCTTCTACGCCGTGCGCGCCGACGATCCGGTTTCGCCGCCGCGCCCCGACGATCCCGACGCGATCCCGGTCGGCGCCAACGCCGATCTCGCGGCGATGGCCAAGACGATCGGCACCTCGGGCACCATCTCGGCGTCGATCGACGGCCTCACTTTCCGGCTGGGATTGCCGCGGCGCGCGGGTGCGATGCTGGCGCGCATCGACGGCCGCTCCAGCCTGCGCGCGATCCACGCCGCGCTCGCGGCGCAGGATCCGCGTCTCGACGCGGCGACGTTCATGACCCAGTTCGGCGAGCTCTTCGCCGCCCTGCACGCGCTGGGAAAGCTGATGCTGCGGCGCTGAGGGCGCGACCTTCAATGCGGCCGCGGCGGCGGCGCGGACGCGTCGGGCGCGGGCAGGCCGGGCGCCGGCCCGGCCTGATGGTGGAAGAGCCGCCATGCGCCGGACTCGCGGCGGAACAGGTTGGTGGCGACCAGCGCCTGCCCGGCCACCGCCTCGTGGCAGACGACGAGCGCCTGGTCGCCCGCGACGAAGGCCTGCGGCGCCACGCAGGCGACCCGCGGCGCCTGCGGATTGGCGAGGATCCGGGTCCAACTCGCCATCACCGACGCGCGGCCGAGGATGGGCGGCCAGCCGGGATGGATGCACAGCACCGGTTCGCCGCGCGCCCAGAGCGCGTCCAGGGCGTCGATGTCGCGATCGGCGAAGGCGCGGTAGAAGGCCTCGTTGGCGAACAGCACCTGCTCGCGGTCCGCGATCGCGTTCATCGCGACGCCGGCCCGTCCACGGCGACGGTCAGCAGCAGCGGCTGATGGTCGGACGCGTCGGTGCGGGTGTCGACCGCCAGCCCGGCGAGGCGCGGCGCGAGCGCCGTCGAGACGAAGAAGAAATCGCGCGCATGCGCCCCTTGCGGCCATTGGTGCCGGTCGTGCACGCCGCAGGTCGGCGCATGGGGCGCCGCGCCGTGGATCGCCGGCCATGCGTCGACGAAGCCGCCCGCGGGCCCGGTCAGCACGGCGTAGCTGGCCTCGTCGGTGGGAAAGTTGAAGTCGCCGCACAGCACCGTCCCGGCGACCGGCGGCAGCGCGCCATAGGGGCCCTTGCCCTCCGGCGACGGCGCATGCCCGCGCGCCGTCCACTCGCCCTCCAGCGAAGCGAGGCGCCCGGTCTGGGCGAAGCGCTGCGCCAGCGAGTGGAATTCGAGATGGGTGGTGACGATGCGCAGCGCGCCCGCGCCCGCGGCCACCGTCGCCTCGAGCGCATGGCGCTGCATGTTGATCACCGCCGGATCCGCGGGGCGCGGCAGGGCGTGCGCGACGACGTCGAGGACCTTGGCGCGCGACAGGATCAGGTTGCCGAAGCGGCGCCGGCCGCCGGGGCCCGGGCGATCGACCGCCGGCACGAAGACGGGCTCGTGATCGGGGAACAGTTGCGCCAGCGCCGCGACCTGGTCGCCCGCCGCGGCCGGCGCCAGCTCGCCGAAGCCGATCGAGACTTCCTGCAGGCACAGCACGTCGGCATCGCCGAGCGCGCGGCAGGTCGCCGCGATGCGCGGCAGGTCGACCCGGCCGTCGACGCCAAGGCCGAACTGGATGTTCCAGGACAGGATCGCGAGGCTGCTCATGGCGGCTTTGTTCCTTGCTGCAGCGGTTGCGGCGCGGCGGCCGGGGGCAGCGCCGCGATCTGCGTGCGGGTCGTCCAGCCGATGCGGTCGAAGGCGCCGCAATGGCCGCAGACGGCCTGCCAGCGCGCATGGCCCGTCCCGCAGGCGGCGCAGGCCCAGCCGGCGTCGGCGGGCGCGTCGGCGGCGCGCGCGAGCCACAGCCGCGCCGCGGCCTGGTCGCCGGTCTCGGCATCCTCGATATCGGCCATCAGCCGCGCCATGCCGGCGGTGGCGACGCCGCCAGCGGCCGAGGTCGCCGCCGCGAGATGACGGCGCGCCTCGCCCCAGAGCCGCGCGGCGAGGCACGCGCGCGCCAGCGCCAGATGGCTCTCGGGATGCGTGGGGGCGAGGGCGGCGAGGCGCTCCGCGGCCTTCACCCGCGCGAGATCGTCCCGGCAGTCGCGCGCGCGGGCATGGAGCGCGACGAGTTCGGCGCGCGGCGCGCGCGCCCAGACCTGCTCGAGGATGCGGACCGCCGCGCGCGCGCGGCCGGCCGCCAGATAGCGCTCGGCCAGCACCGGCGCGACGGCCTCGTGGTCGGGATCGGATTTCCATGCGCGCTCGGCCTGGGCGAGCGCCTCGTCGGGCCGGCCCTCCTCGGCGGCGCGGCGGGCGCGTTCCAGCGCGATGGCCGCGCCGTGGCGCGCGGCGCGTGCCGGCGGCAGCGCCGCATGGCGCAGCGCCTGGCGCAGCGTCTCCTGCGCCGCCGGCCAGTCGCCCA
>JBIKXN010000293.1:0-5153 GCA_044355765.1 Alphaproteobacteria bacterium | reverse complement strand
TCGCTCGTCCGCGTCGTGATCGGAGCCAGGGACGAGACCTACGCCAACAACGCCGCCTTCCACGCGCATCTCGCGGCGCTCGGCATTCCCCACCAGTGGATCGTGCTCGCCGGCGTCGGGCACGACCCGCAGGCGGTGGTCGAGGCGCTGGGCGACGCGAACTGGGCCTTCCATCGCAAGGCGTTCGGCGGATGACCTGGCCCGCGGTCCAGCCCGCGCGCGCCCCTGCGCCACGCAGGCGATCCCGAACGCCACCCGACGCGGACGCCATCGCGGCCGGACGCCTTTTCGCGGTAGGCTGGCGCGTCCCCTCCAAGCACGAAGGCCGCCGATGCCTGGACGACACGACGCTCAGCCGCCAGTCCTGCGCGACGACGCGCCGCTCGGCTGCGAGGAGATCGCCGCCGTGGCGCAGGGGCGCGCGCGGCTGGCGATCGGTCCCGCGGCGCGCACCCGGCTGGAGAACGGCCGCGCGATAGTCAATCGCATCCTGGCGCGCGGCGAGCGCGCCTACGGCGTCACCACCGGTCTCGGCGCGCTGAGCGACGTCGCGCTGGCGCCCGACGAACTCGCCCGGATCTCGCGCAACACGCTGCTCAGCCATGCCTGCGGCGTGGGCGCGCCGCTCGACGCCGCACAGACGCGCGCGATCATGGCGGCGCTGGTGAACGACATGTGCCACGGCCATTCCGGCGTCAGCCCGGCGGTCGTCGACCAGCTCGCGGCGTTCCTGGATCGCGGCGTCGTCCCGGTGGTGCCGAGCCAGGGCTCGGTCGGCTACATCGTCCATGGTGCCCATATCGGCCTTGGCCTGCTCGGCATCGGCGAGGCGGAGTTCGGCGGACGGCGCATGGTCGCGGCGGACGCCATCGCCGCGGCCGGGCTCCAGCCGATCGATGTCGGCCCCAAGGACGGGCTCAGCCTGGTCAACGGCACGCGATGCCTCGCGGGGCTTTCCTGCCTCGGCGTCGTCGAGGCCGCGCGGCTGGCGATCTGGGCGGACGTCGTGGCCGCGCTGTCCTTCGAGGCGCTCAAGGGCCAGACCGACGCTTTCGACGCCGCGGTGCTGGCGCTGAAGCCGCATGACGGCATGCTCGCGGTGGGCGAGCACCTGCGCGCGCTGCTCGCCGACAGCGAGATGACCGCCCATTTCCGCGGCCACCGCACGCAGGACGCGCTGTCGCTGCGCTCGATTCCGCAGGTGCACGGCGCGACCCGCGACCAGCTCGACCATGCGCGCCGGCAGATCCTGGTGGAACTGGGTTCGGCGACCGACAATCCGCTGGTCATCGGCACGCCCGCATCCTACCGCGTGATTTCGAACGCGCATCCGCACGGCCAGTCGCTGGCGATCGCAGCCGACCTGATGGCGATCGCCATCGCCGAGCTCGGCTCGATCTCGGAACGTCGCATCGACCGCCTGCTCAATCCCGCGACCAGCGGCCTGCCTGCCTTCCTGGTCAAGCGGCCGGGCGTCAATTCGGGGCTCATGATCGTGCAATACGTCGCCGCGTCGCTCGCGGCCGAGAACAAGCGGCTGTGCCAGCCGGCGGTCGCCGACAATTTCGTCACCTCGGCGCAGCAGGAGGACCACATCAGCCTCGGCACGCCTGGCGCGCTCAAGGCGCTGCAGGTCGTGGACAACACGCGCCGCATCCTCGCGATCGAGTATCTGTGCGCCGCCCAGGCGATCGAATTCCTGCCGGCGCTCGCGCTCGGGCGCGGCACCGGCGCCGCGTACCGGCGGCTGCGGCAGGAGGTTCCCGCGCTCGAGCAGGACCGCTTCCTCGCCCCCGATATCGCCCTGATCGAGGCGCGCATGCGGGCCGCGGACTGGCTGGACGGGATCGCGGCGGCGCTCGCGTAGGCCATCCACACGCGAGACATCCTTCGCGCGCGCCGCCATAGACGCGTTCGTAGAGACCATGCTGTCCTATCCGTGAAGACTGGCGAGCCCCGCGCGAGGAAGACGAGATGACCAAGATCCTTATCGACTGCGATCCCGGCCACGACGACGCGATCGCGATCCTGTTCGCCGCGCGCCGCCTGGATCTGGTCGGCATCACGACGGTGCACGGCAACGCGACGCTCGAGAACACGACCCGCAACGCGCTGGCGATCTGCACGCTCGCCGGCCTCGACGTGCCGGTGGCGCGGGGATGCGCCGCGCCGCTGATCGGCCCGGCGACGCATGCTGGCGAGATCCATGGCCGCACGGGCCTGGACGGCGCCGACCTGCCGCGACCCGACCGCGAGCCGATCGCGACCCATGCCGTCGACTTCATCATCGAGCAGGCGCAGCGCCACCGGGGCGAACTGGTCCTCGCCGTCGTGGGGCCGCAGACCAACGTCGCCCTGGCGCTGCGCCGCGAACCGCGTCTCGCCTCCTGGCTCAAGGCGATCACGATCATGGGCGGCTCGACCACGACCGGGAACATCACGCCGGCGGCGGAGTTCAACGTCTTCGCGGACCCCGAAGCGGCGGCCGCCGTCTTCGCCTGCGGCACGCCGATCTGGATGGTCGGCTACAACGTCACGCGGCAGACCGGCTTCACCCAGCCCGAGATAGACCGCCTGCGCCGCGGCGGCGGTCGCACCGCCGCCATGATCGCCGACCTGATGCAGTTCTACCTGGAAGGCCAGCGCCGCGTGTTCGGACTGGAGATCGCGCCGATGCACGACGTCTGCGCGCTCTTTCCCTTCGTGCGGCCGGATCTGCTGACCTTCGTCGAGGCGTCGGTCGAGGTCGAGCTCGCGGGGCGCCTGACGCGCGGGATGACGGTCTGCGACCTGCGCAACAAGCGCGCCGGCGGCAGCGGCGAGATCCGCGACGCGCGCGCGCCCAATGCGCGCGTCGCCGTCGCCTCCGACCCGCGACCGCTGATCGCCGAGGTGATCGACGCCGTGCTGGCCTATCCCTGACGCGGGGACGGATCACTCGATCCGGCAGACCTCGTCGAAGGCGAAGCGCGGGCTGCGGGCGAAGACCTTGGCCGGATCGCCGTAGCCGAGCGCGCAGATGAAGTTGGTCTTCACCCGGCCGCCCGGAAAGAAGGCCGCGTCCATCTTCGCGGCGTCGAAGCCGGACATCGGGCCGCAATCCAGGCCCAGCGCACGCGCGGCGAGGATGAAATAGGCGGCCTGCAGCGTGGCGTTGCGGAACGCCGTGGCTTCGGCGTTCGGCTTGCCCTCGAACCAGCCGCGCGCCGCCTGGTTGTGCGGGAACAGCCGCGGCAGATGCTCGTAGAACGCAAGGTCGTGGCCGAGGATAGCTGTAACCGGCGCCTGCATCGTCTTTTCGAGATTGCCGGCGCTGAGCGCCGACGCGAGCTTCTGCCTGGCCGCAGCGCCGACCACGAACACCACGCGCAGCGGCGAACAATTGGCCGAGGTCGGCCCCATCTTCGCCAGATCGTAGACCTCGCGCAGCAGGGCCTCGGGCACCGGCCGCGGCAGCCATCCGTTCTGGGTGCGGGCGGACCGGAAGATCAGGTCGAGCCCGGCGTCGTCGAGTCGCATCGCTATATCGTCCTCCTAAGCCGTCGGACCGGCGTCACAGGCGAAAGCTGTGGAGCGCCGATCTGTTCTTCGCGATGTAGTCCCAGTCGTAGGTGACGCCTAGCCCGGGACCGGTCGGCACCGGGAAGCAGCCGTCCTTGCCGACGGCCTCGAGCGCGTCGGAATAGCCGCAGGCATAGACCGGGGGCATCGCGTTCGGGCAGTCGGGCCCGACCAGCGCGACCTCGTAGAAATTCGTGTTGCGCATCGCGTTCATGCAGTGGCGATGCGCGGGGCCACTGGCATGGACCTCGCAGTCGAGGCCCAGCGCCTCGGCCAGATGCGCGATCTTCATGCAGCCCGTGATGCCCATGTCGTATTCGGGATCGGCGCGCAGGAAGTCCGTGCCGCCGGCGATCACGAAATCCGCCTTCGGCTCGACCCCGCGCACATGCTCGGTCTGCAGGATCGGCGTCTTTATCATCTCGCGCAGCTTGCGGTGGCCGAAGGCCGAGACGCCGGAATCGCGATACGGATCCTCGTACCAGAAGTAGCCGAAATCGTCGCAGGCGCGGCCGACATAGAGCGCGTCGGCGAAAGTGCGCAGCTCGCAGGCCGGATCCAGCATCAGCGCCATCCGGTCGCCCACCTGCCGGCCGACATAGCGGACGTTCTCGGCCTCCTCCCGCGCGTCGCCCTCGTTCCAGCCGTGGATCTTGAAGCCGCGATAGCCCAGGTCGAAGCACTGCTCGGCGAAGGCGGCGAACTTCTCCTTGCTGTCGAGCCCGCCGCTGCGATCCGCGTGGTAGGTCGACGCATAGGCTTTCAGTCGGCCGCGATAGCCGCCGAGAAGCTGGCTGACCGACGCGCCGAACTTCTTGCCCGCGAGGTCCCACAGCGCGATGTCGATCGGCCCGTGGCCATAATGGTCGTATTGCCGGAGTTCGCGCTTGAGGTCGTCGTAGATCTGTTCGCGATGGTCGGCGTCGCGGCCGAGCAGCAGCGGCGCCAGCGTGACCGTCTGCGCGAGCGCGGGCCGTGTTCCGCCCCACAGCGCGACATACTCGCCGCGCGCGCCGTCCTTGCACGAGATCACGACCGCGTACTTGGTCAGCCGGATCGATGCCCCCTTGCTGTAGGCGATGCTGGCATGCGCGCCCGCGCCCTTGAGGTGGAGATTCTTCGCCGTGAAGCCGAATTCGTGGATCTCGACCAGGTCGATGATGCTCATCGCGCGTCTCCCGCCGTTGCAGCCCGAAGCGGGCGCAAGCTAGTCCCCCGGCGGGCCCAGGACAATCGCGGCTGCCGGCAGGCCGGGCCACGCCCGGAGCGCGGTCCAAATCTTGACCTTTGATACCGAGTATCGCGATAGTCCGGTGCCGAGGCGTTTGCGGACCTTCGCGATCCGGAGGCTGCGGACGGTGCTTCGCATGCGCGGGAAGGTCCATCCGCACCGAGGACAGGGCAGGTTCCCAACCGTCGGATCGGGCTATGGCTCCGGTCGCCGGAGCGGCGGGATCGATCGTCCATGGCGATCCGGTCCTCGCGCAAGGCCGCGGCGCTTTGACCTTGTCCGGGCGCCGCATGCAGCGCATAGAATGACGAAATCCGGACTGCACTCCCAACCGCAACGATCCAAACCGCAACCAGAAAGG
>JBIKXN010000292.1:0-5157 GCA_044355765.1 Alphaproteobacteria bacterium | reverse complement strand
CGCGCATCCCGCCGGCGCGACGGCGATCCTGGCCTTCGAGGGCGCGCGGCTGGATCTGGCGCCCGGTTTGCCGCCGACGCGCGCGCGCGACCTGGTGGTCTCGCCCGGGGATTTGGCGCTCTGCGACGCGGGCGACGAGGCGAGTTGCCGCGCCTTCGCCGACGCGGCCGCGGGGATCGCGGCGCCGGCGGCCGGGCGGATCCTCTTCCTCGGGCAGGACTGGGCCGCGCTCGGTCCCGACGAGGCGAACGCGCTGCGCGGCCGCATCGGCCGGCTGGTCCGGCAAGGGGCCTGGATCGAAGACATGTCGGTGGCGGACAACGTCCTGGTGCAGCAACTCCACCACACGCGTCGCGACGCGGCCGCGCTCGCCGCAGACGCGGCGCGGCTGGCGCTGAGGTTCGGGCTGCCGGGGCTGCCGGCGGGCATGCCCGCCGCGTTCGGCAGCGCCGATCTTGGCCGCGCGGCGCTGGTGCGCGCCTTTCTGGGCAGGCCGCGCATGGTCGTGATCGAACATGACCCGCAGCTGTCCGCCGCCGGTGTCCTGGAGCCGCTGATCGACGCGGCGCGCACCGTGCGCGACCGGGGCGGCGCCGTCCTGTGGCTGACCCTCGATCCCGGCGTCTGGGGCGATGCCAGCTTGCCCGCCACGCGCCGTCTGCGCATCATCGGCGGCGAGATACGCGAGGAGGCCCGTCCGACGTGACGCGCGCGCGCACCGGGTTCCGCTACGTCAACGAGATCGCAGGCGCGCTGGTCCTGCTCGCCGTCGGGCTGCTGGTCGCCGCGATGCTGCAGGCGGGCGTGCTGCGCGAATGGGCGAATCCGCCCGCGCGGCTGGTGGTGCTGCTGCCGCCCGACGGCGTGTCCGGCCTGTCGGCCGGATCCGAGGTGGAACTGCTGGGCACGCGCGTCGGCGAAGTGCGGCGGATCGTCGTCGACCCCGAACAGCGCATGCATGCGGAAGTCGCGCTCGAGCCGCATATGCGGGCCTTCGTCCGCTCCGACTCCCAGGCCGTGATCCGCAGGCGCTTCGGCGTCGCCGGCGCCGCGTTCCTGGACATCAGCCGCGGCACGAAGGACCCGCTCGACTGGGGCTATGCGGTGATCGCTGCGGTGGCGGAGCGCGCGCCCACCGAGGGCATCGGCCAGATGATCGACGAACTGCGAACCCGGATCCTGCCGATCCTCGCCGACATGCAGCGCGCGATCGGCAGCGTCGCGGCAATCGCCGAACGCATCAACGATCCGGCGGGCGACGTGCAGTCCATGGTCAGCGACGTGCGCAAGCTGACCGCGCGTGTCGAGCGCGGCGAGGGCACGATCGGCAGGCTGCTCGGTGACGACACCATGGCGCGGGAACTTGAGGCGACGCTGCGCGAGACCAGCGACCGCTTGCGCGAGGCGCGGGCGATCGTCGCCGAGCTGGCGGCGACCACGCGCGAGGCGACGCTGGTGACGCGCAGCGTGCGCCAGGGCGCCGAGCGCAGCCTGCAGGATGTGACCGCGATCGTCGCCGATATCGCCAGGGCCACGCCGCGTCTGCCCGACATCGCGCGCAACGTCGAGGCCGGGACGGCGACGCTGCCCGAGGTGCTGGCCCAGACCAGCCAGACCGCGCTGGAACTCGAGCGGTTGCTCGCCCAGCTGCGCGGCCACTGGCTGCTTGGCGGGGGCGCCGCCGCCGCCGACCCAGCAGCGGCGCGGCGCCAGCCCGCGCAGGCGGTCAGGCCGTGATGCGGGCGGGCCGGTGCGCCTCGGCGCTCGCCGCGCTGCTGGCGCTCGCCGCCTGCGCGTCGGCGCCACCGCCCGCGCGCGAGGCCGGCGGCGACGCGCGCATCGACGACGCCCGGCGCCTGGCGGCGCTGGCCTTCGCGAACGCCCGCCATGATCAGGCGGCGCAGCTCTATGCCCAGGCCCTCGAGCGCGCCCAGGCGCGCGACGACGGGGCGGCGATGGGCGATCTCGGCTACGACCTCGCCGTCGTCCATCTGCGGCGCGGCGACGCCGCGGCCAGCCTCGCGGCCAGCGCCGCGGCGCGTGCGGATCTGCGCCGGCATGGGCTGGCGCCGTTTCCCGAGCTGCTGCTCGTCGAGGCCGTGGCCTTGCATCGCAGCGGCGAAGGCGCGGCGGCGGCGGCCGTCGCCGCGGCGCTGACTGAAGGCGAAGAGGCGGTGGCGCGACGCGCGCGGTTCGTGCTGGGGCTGGTGGCGGCGGACAGCGCGGACGGTGCGGCGCTCGCGCGGGTCCGTGCGTCGCTGGCACCCTCCGCGGAGCCGGAGTGGCGCGCCGACATCGCGGAACTCGGCGCCCGCGCCGCGACGCTCATGGGCGATCGCGTCGGCGCGCGCGCGTCCTTTCTCGAGGCGGCCGGCCTTCGCCGCGAGACGCTGGACTATCCCGGAATGGCCCGCGCGCTCGCCGGCGCCGCGGCGAGCGCGCGCGAGGCGGGCGACGCGGCGGGCGCCGCCGAACTCTATCTGCGCGCAGGACGCAGCGCGCTGCTGTCCGGGGCGGGCGGTCCCCAGGCCGAAGCGTGGCTTGCCGAGGCCGACCGTCTGGCGCGTGTCGCCGGCGATCGGGACGTGCTGGCGGCGTTGGCCGAATTGCGGGCACGCCGTCGCTGAGCCGCCGCCGCGCCGGCGGTCGGCGATAGGCAAGCCCGCCGCGATTTGCTAAGCGCGCAGACGTTCCAGGCGTCGGCGTTCCGGGCGATTCGCGCCCGGCGGTACGGCGCGTCTCCAGGACGTGACATGGCCGGGCATTCCCAGTTCAAGAACATCATGCACCGCAAGGGCAAGCAGGACGCCCGGCGCGGCAAGATCTTCACCAAGCTGATCCGCGAGATCATGACCGCGGCGCGCACGGGCATTCCCGAACCCGCGCACAACCCGCGCCTCAAGGCCGCGGTCACCGCCGCCAAGGCGGAGAACATGGCCAAGGACACGATCGAGCGCGCGATCAGGCGCGGCGCGGGCGGCGGCGGCGAGGATGTCTACGAGGAAGTCCGCTACGAGGGCTACGGGCCCGGCGGCGCGGCGCTGATCGTCGAGGCGCTGACCGACAACCGCAACCGCACGGCCGGCGAGGTGCGTTCGATCTTCACCAAGAACGGCGGGTCGCTGGGCGAGACGAACTCGGTCGCCTTCAATTTCGCGCGCAAGGGCGCGATCGTCTATCCGATGACGGCGGCGTCCGCCGACTCGATGTTCGAGGCTGCGGTGGAAGCGGGGGCCGAGGACGTCGCGTCGGGCGGCGAGACCCACGAGGTCGTCACCGAACCCGACGCGCTGGGCGGCGTTCGCGACGCGCTGGAGAAGCGCTTCGGTGCCGCCGCCGAGGCGCGGCTCGTCTGGCGCGCCGTCAACACCGTGCCCCTGGCGGAGGAGGCCGCGCGCGACCTTTTCGCATTGATCGAGGCGCTGGAGGACAGCGACGACGTTCAGGCGGTCCATGCGAATTTCGACGTCGCCGACGACGTCATGCAGCGTCTCGCTGCCGGCTGATGCGGTTGCTCGGCCTCGATCCCGGATTGCGGACCACCGGCTGGGGCGTGGTCGAGGTCGATGGCGCGCGCATACGCCACGTCGCGAACGGCCAGGTCGCGAGCGATCCCGCGGCCGAGACGGCGCTGCGGCTGGTCGCGCTGTTCGACGGGATCATGGGGGTGCTCGAACTCCACCGTCCCGACGGAGCCGCCGTGGAGGAGACTTTCGTCAACGTCAACGCCTCGTCGACGCTGAAGCTCGGCCTGGCACGCGGCGTCGCCCTGCTGGCGCCCGCGCGCTTCGGTCTCGAAGTCGCCGAATACGCCAGCACGGCGGTGAAGAAATCCGTGGTCGGCGTCGGCCACGCCGACAAGCGCCAGGTCCAGGCGATGGTGCAGCGGCTGCTGCCGGGTGTGCGTTTCGAGGGCGCCGACGCCGCCGACGCCCTTGCCGTCGCATTGTGCCATGGCCACCATCTGCAGACGCGTCGCCGCTGGGACGGCGCCCGGGTGAGCGCATGATCGCGCGGCTCTCGGGAATCGTCGACGCGATCGAGCGCGACCGTGCGGTGGTCGATGTCGGCGGCGTCGGTTACCTGGTGCGCGCGTCGAGCCGCACGCTCGGCGCGCTGACCGGCGGCGGGGCGGCGCGTCTGCTGGTCGAGACGATCATCCGCGAGGACGCGATCGAGCTCTATGGCTTCGCCACCGCCGAGGAACGCGACTGGTTCCGTCTGCTGACCACGGTCCAGGGGGTCGGCGCGAAGGTCGCGCTGTCGCTGCTGTCTTCGCTGGCACCGGCGGAACTGGCGCGCGCGATCGCGACCGGCGACCGCGCGATGATCACGCGCGCCGACGGCGTCGGCCCCAAGCTCGCGAACCGCCTGTCCTCGGAGCTCAAGGACAAGGTGGCGGCGCTGGGGCTCGCCTATCCCGCGCCGTCCGGCGCGCGGCCGACCGTCGGACCGTCGGTTCCCGACGGCGCCGTGGCGGACGCCGTGTCGGCGCTGGTCAATCTCGGCTATCGGCGCCCCGAGGCGATCGCCGCGATCGACCGGGTCGCCGAACGCCTGGGCGCCGAGGCCCGCGCCGAGGCGTTGATCGGTGCCGGTCTCAAGGAACTGGCGCGATGAGCCGTCGGCCGAAGGCTCAGGACCAGGGGCCGCAGCGACCGGTCGACGCCGCGGCCGGGCCGGACGATCTCGGCGAAGCGAGCCTGCGGCCGCAGCGGCTGGAGGAATTCATCGGCCAGCGCCACGTGCGCGCCAATCTGCGGGTCTTCGTCGACGCCGCGCGCGGCCGCGCCGAGGCGCTCGACCACGTCCTGCTGCATGGACCGCCGGGGCTCGGCAAGACCACCCTGGCGCAGATCGTCGCGCGCGAACTCGGCGTCGGTTTCCGGGCGACGTCGGGGCCGGTGATCGCGCGCGCGGGCGATCTCGCGGCCATCCTCACCAACCTGCAGCCGCGCGACGTGCTGTTCATCGACGAGATCCATCGCCTGGCGCCGGCGGTCGAGGAGATCCTCTACCCGGCGATGGAGGACTTCCAGCTCGACCTGATCATCGGCGAGGGGCCCGCGGCGCGCTCGGTGCGCATCGACCTGCCGCCCTTCACGCTGGTCGCGGCGACCACGCGGGCCGGCCTGATCACGACGCCGCTGCGGGACC
>JBIKXN010000291.1:0-5162 GCA_044355765.1 Alphaproteobacteria bacterium | reverse complement strand
GAACCGCATCCGGGCGCCAACCAGGCATTGATGGACGTCGTCGGCCCGGTCTGCGAAACCGGCGACTATCTGGCGAAGGACCGCGCCTTGCCGCCGCTCGAGGCCGGCGACCTGATCGTGGTCGGCGCCGCCGGCGCCTATGGCGCGGCGATGAGCTCGACCTACAACTCGCGACCGCTCGCCGCCGAGATCCTGGTCAATGGCCGCGAGATCGCGGTCATCCGCCCGCGCCAGGACATCGAGGCGCTGATCGCGACCGACCGGCTGGCGCCCTGGCTGTCGACCTGACCGGGGCCCAGCCGAGGCTGGACCCTGGAGGCCGCGCTCGGGCAGACTAAGTCCTCTGGCAGCCCTCTCCTGCGGGAAGGACGAAGGATGGACGAGCCGATGCCCAGCCCGCGACCGGCCGCCTCCGATGCCGGTGCCGCCGTCCGCCGGCTCGATCGCCGCCTCGTGCAGGCGCGGCTGGTTCTGGCCTGGGAGGATCTCTGGCGCGCGCTGTGGCCGCTCACGGCGCTGGCGGGCGCCTTCGCCATCGTCGCCCTGCTCGATCTGCTGCCGCGCCTGCCCGCCCTCGCCCATGCGGCTATCCTGGCGCTGTTCGCGATCGCGGCGCTCGGCGTCGCGGCGCTGGCGCTGCGCCGCCTGCGCTGGCCCGACGAAGCGCGCGCGGGTCGCCGGCTCGAGACCGAGAGCGGGCTCGGCCATCGCCCCCTCACCGCGCTCAAGGACCGTCAGGCCGGTGGCGCCGACGATCCCGCCAGCGCCGCGCTTTGGGCCGCCTACCGGCGGCGCGTCGCCGCCACGCTGGGACGGCTGCGCGCCGGCTGGCCGCGCCCGCATCTCGCCGCGCGCGATCCGCTGGCCCTGCGCGCGCTGATCCTGCTGCTGATCGTGACCGCCGCATCGCTCGGCCCCGACAGCGTGGCAGAGCGCCTGCGGCGCGCCTTCGTCCCCGGCGCGGTGCTGGCGGCGACCCCGCCGGGACTGCTCGACATCTGGATCACGCCGCCGGCCTATACCGGTCTGCCGCCGCTGGTGCCCCGCGCGGACGGCGACGGCGAGATCTCGGTTCCCTCCGGATCGGTGCTGCTGGCGCAGGTCGCGGGCGGCGCCCGCGTGCCGGTCCTGGCGATCGACGGGCAGGTCACCGCCTTCGAGACGATCGACCCGCGCAGCTTCCGGATCTCGGCGACGATCGAGGCGGGCAACACGCTGCGCATCGAGCAGTCCGGCAAGCCGCTGGGAGCGTGGCGGCTCGTCGTCGTACCCGACGCCCCCCCGACGGCCGCCTTCGCGGAACCGCCGAGCCGCACGCGACGTTCGGCGCTCAAGATCGAGTTCGAGGCCGGCGACGACTACGGCCTCGCCGCCGCCGTGGCGATCGTGCGACGGGCGCAGACGCCGGCCGGCGTCGACCAGGCCGCCATCGAGCTGCCGCTGACATTGTCCGAGCCCAACGCCCGCCAGGCGCGCGGTTCCGCGTTCCACGACCTGACCGCGCATCCCTGGGCCGGGCTCAAGGCGCGGATCCGCATCAAGGCCACCGACAACGCGGGACAGACCGGCGAATCGGAAGAGGCCGAGTTCGATCTGCCGGAACGGGCATTCCAGAACCCGGTGGCGCGCGCCATCATCGAGCAGCGCAAGATCCTGGTCGGCGATCCGGCGGCCCAGCGCCGCGGCGTCGCGACCGCGCTCAACGCCATCGCCGGCGTCCCCTCGCAGTACCAGGACGACACGGTCGTGTTCCTCGCGCTGCGGCTCGCCGCGCTGCGCCTCGACGGCCGCGACGGCGCCGAGGCGGCGAATGTCGACGCCGTGCAGTCGCTGCTGTGGGACACGGCGCTACGCATCGAGGACGGGCGTCTGAGCCTCGCCGAGCGCGAACTGCGCGCGCTGCAGCAGCGCCTGCAGGACGCCATCGCCAACCGCGAGAGCGACGAGGAGATCGAGCGGCTGATCCGGGAACTGCAGCAGGCGATCGACCGCTACCTGCAGGCGATGCTCGAGAACGCCATGCGCAACCCCCAGGATCCGCGCGCGCAGCGCCGCATGGACCGCAACGCGCGGCGCATCGACCGGAACGACCTGCAGCGCATGCTCGACCAGGCGCGGCAGATGGCACGGACCGGCGCGCGCGACCAGGCACGCGAGATGCTCCAGCGGCTGCAGGAGATGCTCGAGAACCTGCGCGCTGGCCAGCCGATGCAGGCGCAGCAGGGCCAGGAGGGCGAAGGGGAAGGCGAGGGCGAAGGCGAGGGCGAGGGCGCCGGCCAGATGATGCAGGGGCTCCAGGACATGATGCGGCGCCAGCAGCAGCTGACCGACCGCAATTTCCGTCGCTCGCAGCAGCAGCGCCCCGGCCAGCGCGGCCAGCAACGCGGACAGCAAGGGCAACAGGGCCAACCGGGGCAGCAGGGGCAGCCCGGCCAGCCGGGTGGCGAGCCCGGCGACGGCGACGGCGAGGGCGACATCGCCGAGCAGGACGCGCTGCGGCGCCAGCTGGGCGAGATGATGCGCGGACTGTCCGAACGCACCGGCCGGATCCCCGACAGCTTCGCGCGCGCCGAGCGGGCGATGCGCGAGGCGATCGACTCGATGCAGCGCGGCCAGCCCGGCCGTGCCGTGCGTCCGCAGATGGACGCCCTCGACCAGATGCGCCAGGGCGCGCGCGAGATGCTGCAGCAGCTGATGGACCAGCAGGCCGGTCAGCAGGGCGGCGGCGAACAGGGCCAGGGCGAACAGCCCGGCGAGGCGGAGGCCCGCAACCAGGACCGCGACCCGGCCGGTCGCCCGATGAACAACGGGCTGGGCGGCACCAATTCCAGCGACGTCAACATTCCCGCGCAGGGCGATCTGCAGCGCTCGCGCGAGATCCTGGACGAGCTGCTCCGTCGCGCCGGCGAGCGGTTCCGCCCGCAGCTGGAGCGCGACTACATCGACAGGCTGCTGCGCCGTTTCTGACCGGCGCCGGATCAGTCCAGCGGGGCCAGTCTGATGCTCAGCTCGGCCGGGCGCACGACGTCGAGCGCGACCTCGGACGCGAAGCTGGTCGTCTCGCCGGGCCACAGCCAGCGCCGCGCCGGCGCCAGCATCCAGCGATTCAGTTCCAGGCGCCGGCGATCGAAGAGCCGTCCCTCGAGCGTCGCCACGCTGCGCGGGATCCACGATGTGTTGCGCACGTCGCCGGTGATGCGGATGCTCGGCGGCAGCGCCGCCTGATCGAGCTTCGCCAGCTCGGGCTCGGTGCGCAGATTGTCGAGCGCCAGCCCCTCGCTGCTCATCTCGGGCATCAGCATGACCAGGCGATAGACGGGCCGCGACGCCGCGAACTCGGTCGCGACGACCTCGTGGAAATAGATGGCGGCACCGACCGTCGCGACGGCGGCGATCCCGGCCGCCCAGGCGGCGATCCGGCGCAGCCGGGTGAAGTCGCGCTTGCGCTTCGCCGGCCTGGAAGGCGGCGCGACGAGCGGCTCGTCCGGCACGTCGAAGACGATCGGCGGCGCGGGCTCCGCGGGATAGACAGGCTCCGGCTCGGGGTCCGGCTCGGACGGGCGGCGGATCTCGAAGCCGTCGGCGTCGACCGGCCAGGTATGGCGGCACAGCCCGCAGCGCACCGTGCGGCCGGCGGGAGCCAGCGCTTCGTCCGCGACGCGGAAGCGCTGGGCGCAGCTGGGACAGGTGAGGATCATGCGAGCCGGTTTCTTCCCAAGGGGGCCTTGCGCTCGGTCGAAGCCTATGTAGCCGCGCCGCCGCCGCCCTGACAAGCCGCGCGGGGCGCCGCACCGGGGTGTTGCGGGGCCAGGGACCGTGCGGGATGATCCTCGGCAGCGATGGGCACGCCAGCCACTTCCCTCTCCCGCACGCAACCGATCGTCGCCTTCGAGGAGGCCGGGCTGCGCTACGGCGACGGGCCGGAGATCCTGCGCGACCTGCGGTTCCGGCTGATGCCCGGCTCGTTCCATTTCCTGACCGGCGCGTCGGGGGCCGGGAAATCCTCGCTGCTCGGCCTGCTCTGCGCCGCGCAGCTGCCGACCCGCGGCAGGCTCTCGCTCTTCGGCGAAGACGTCGCCGCGGCCAGCCGCGGCGCACGGGCCGGGCTGCGGCGGCGGATCGGGATCGTGTTCCAGGATTGCCGGCTGTTCGACCATCTCGACGTGGGCGAGAACGCGGCGCTGGCCCTGCGCGTCGCGGGCAAGGAACCGCGTGCGCATCGCAAGGATATCCGCGACCTGCTGGAATGGGTCGGCCTGGGCGGCCATCTCGCAGCCCGCCCGCAGGAACTGTCCGGCGGCCAACGCCAGCGGCTCGCGATCGCGCGGGCCGTGATCGTCCGGCCCGCGCTGCTCCTCGCCGACGAGCCGACGGGCAATGTCGACGACGAACTCGCAACGCGCCTGATCCAGCTGCTCGAGGCGATGCACCGCGCCGGCACCGCCGTGGTCGTCGCCACGCACAACACGCGGCTCGCCGCGCGCTTCGCCCATCCGCAGCTGCGGCTGCGCGACGGGCGCGTGGCCGGACCGACGGGATCGCGCCAGCCATGATCGGCGCGGGCCCTGGGTTGCCGTTCCTGTCGCGCGATCGCGGCCGGCACCAGCTGTCGGGCATCGCCGCCGCGACCATCTTCGTCGCCTGCCTGTCCTTCGCGATCGCCGTCGCGGTCGCGGATTCGACCTTGCGCTGGCGCGATGCGCTGGGGCGCGCGGCGACGGTCGAGATCCCCCCCGGCACCGATGCGCCGGAGCGGGCGGCGCGCGCCGCCGAAGCCCTGCGCGCGCTCGCGGGCATCGAGGCGGTCGAGATCCTTCCACCGGAGAGGCTCGCCGCCGCGCTCGCGCCCTGGATCGGGCCGGGGGCAAGGCTCGACGACCTGCCGCTGCCCGTTCTGCTCGATCTCCGCCTCGGCCCCGGCATGCGAATGGACGCCGAAGCGGCGCGCGACCTGCTGGCGAAGGCGGCCCCCGGCGCGCGCCTCGACGACCACCGCGCGTGGGGCGACGCGGTGGCGCGCGTCGCCTGGGTCGCGATCGGGCTCGCCGGCGCGCTCGCCCTCGCCGCGGCCGTGGCGGCGGCGCTCGCCGTCACGCTGGCGACGCGCGCGCGGCTGGAGGTCCACGCGCCGCAGGTCGAACTGCTCCACCTGATGGGCGCGC
>JBIKXN010000021.1:0-16775 GCA_044355765.1 Alphaproteobacteria bacterium | reverse complement strand
CGGCGAGTCGGGCATCGATTCGGCGAATTGCGGCGCCCGTTCCGCCTCCTCGCGACCGAGCGCCAGCCCATGCTCGAGATGTCCGATGACCTGGTTGAGCACGGCGAGGCCGCCGGTCGCCCGCGCGGCGCGCGCGGCATGCAGCGCCGAGCCGTCATGGCCGATCACGACGCGCGCGGGCTTGCGCAGCAGGCGACGCGCCGCGCGCCGGTCCATCACCTCGTTGCGCCAGCCGATGACATGGGCAAGCCGCGTGCCCGAGACCCCGCCGCGCGCGGCCGCCACGTAGGCAAGCTCCGCCCAGGGCCAGGCGACGACGCGGCGCGGATCGACCAGCGCGTTGCTGCGGCGACGCAGCTCGCGCTCGGCGCGCGCGCGCAGTCCCGAGGGCAAGCTCGCGACCAGCCGCGCCAGTCGGCCGGCGGGATCGTAGAAGAACCCGGTCTCGAACCAGGCATCGTAACCCTCGGCCTGCAACCCGCCGACGAGGTTGTAGGCGAGATGGTTCGATCCGGGGTGATGCACCAGGACGCGGGTGCCGGCGCGAGCGGTCTCAGCCACGGCGCAGCCCTCGCGCGAGCAGCGCGCGCAGCAGGGCCGCGTCCTCGACCGTCGGCAGCATCGCGCGCAGCGGGTTGATGGAGAATTCGCGGCCCACGCGCCGCGCCAGCAGCACCGCGGTCACCGTCTGGGCGATAACCAGGCTCGCCGCGGCACCCATCAGCCCATAGGCCGGCACCAGGACGAAAAGCGCCGGCGCGACGACGGCCAGACCCCAGAACTCGGCGCGCGGAATCGCGAGCGCGCGGTCGCAGGCCTTGAGCGCGGCGGCGCAGAGCAGCTTCGCGGCGAAGGGCAGAAGGCCGACGAGGGCGAGATTGGCGATCGGCGTCGCCGGGGCGAAGGCGCGTCCGAACAGCAGCGGCACCAGCCATGCATTGAGCGTCCACAGCACGATGTCCACGGCGACGACCACCGCCATGGACAGCCGCAGATAGCGGCCGAAGACCTCGACCTTTCCGGCCAGCGTGGGCTGCGCGCTGATCTTCGGAAAGGCGATGTTGGCGATGGTCTGGACCAGGATCAGCGGCCCGTTCGCGATCGTCAGCGCCACCGCGTAGAGGCCGAGTTCGCTCGCGCTCATCAACGTCGCCACGACCGCCTGGTCGAGTTTCTGGCGCAGGCTGTGCAGCACCTCCCCGGCATGCGCCTTGGCGCCGTAGACGGCCAGCGCGCGCGCCTCGCCGAGATCGGCCCGCAGCCCGAACCAGCCGCGCCGGACCATCAGCGCGACGCCGAACGCGGCCGACGCCACCATGGCGGCCACGTTGGCGGCGGCGAATTCCGGCGCCTCCGGCGCGATCAGGAACCCGAGGATCAGGATCCCGGCGAGATAGAGCGTCGGCACGATCGCGCGCACGGCGTTCCAGGCGACGAGGTCCAGCCGCCCCTGGAACATGTTCGCCGCGAAGAGCGAGGCGAAATAGGTCGGCAGGTAAAGCGCCATGTACCACCACGCGGCCGCGACGATGTCCGGATCGTGCCCCGGCATGACGAAGGGCAGGATGGCGAAACCGATCGGGATCAGCAGCGCGCACAGCGCCGCCCCCAGCGCCAAGATCGTCCCGCACAGCACGCGCGGAGAAGCGGCCCCCGAGGCCAGCCGGTAGAGCAGCGCATCGGACAGCGCGAGGCAGCCGAGCTCCGCGACCAGCCCCGGCCAGAGCATCAGCGCCGCCAGTTCGCCGCGGCCTTCGGGCAGAAGCAGCCGCGCCGCGATCAGTCCAGTCGCGATGTTCAGGACCTGGATATAGAGCGTCGTCGCGAACGAGATCGAGACGTCGCGCGCACCGCCGCCGTTCATGGCCCCTCGCGCCTGCCCGCGTCGAAGCGGCCGGGGAAGAGCCGCGCCAGGGCCGCGCGCAGCCCGGCGACGTCCTCGGCGAAGCTCCAGCCCGACACGATCTCCAGGCTGCGGCGACCCATCGCCGCAAGCCGCACGGGGTCTCCCATCACGTCGCGGATCGCGGCGGCCATCGCGGGGATGTCGTCGGTCGGGAAGATCGCGCCATTCTCGCCGGTGCGCACCAGATCCGGCGCGCAGCCGACCATGTCCGAAACGATGACGGCGCGGCCGGCGCACATCACCTCGTTGACCACCAGGCCCCAGGCCTCCTGGCCAGAGGGCAGGATGAAGGCGTCGCACAGGTCGTAGGCCGCCGGCAGGCGCGACTGCGGCACGAAGCCGAGGATGCGCACCGCACCCGGCGCCAGCGTCGCCGCGCGCGCCGCGACCTCGGCGCGCAGCGGCCCGTCGCCCGCGAAGACCAGCACGGGACGGCGCAGCGCCGGCTCGTCATGGACCCGCGCGAAGGCCTCGAGCAGCTGCAGCGGCCGCTTGCGCTCGATCAGCTTGCCGCAGGACAGCAGGACGGGACGGCCGGGTTCGATCCCGAGCTCCGCGCGCAGCGCCTCGCGGCCCACGGATGCCGTCTCGGCGCCGCGGCGGAAATGCGCGTTGTCGACGGCGTAGGGCACCAGCGAGATGCGCTCGGGCGCGACGCCGTTCTGCTCGTAGTAGCGGCGATTGAGCGTACCGATCGCGAGAAAGGCATCGACGCCCTGCGCGAGGGCCGCGAAGAAGGCGCGCTTGGCGACGGTCTTGAGCGTGCCGCGTCGCGCCGAAATCGGCGTCGCCTCGTCGCGCAGCAGCACCTTGATGCCGCGCCGCTTCGCGGCGGCGATCGCGCACCAGTGGTGCCAGCGCGCGTAGCCGTGGATCCACAGCGCGTCGAAACGCCCTTGATCGAGGGCCCGGCCGATGCCGTAGGACAGCGGACTCCAGAATCCGAGGATCGGCTCGATGCCCTCGGGTGGCCCCTTGTCGAGCCGCGGCAGGACCTGGTGGTCGTAGCCCTGGAGCAGCGGCACGTCCCAGGAGATCTCCTGCGCGAAGTCGTGCGCCTTGAACCGCCGTGCCGAGAAATCGGTGGCGAAGAACGCGGTGAGCGCGATGTCCGGCTCGGCGGCGACGCGCCGCAGCAGCGGCGCCTGGTACTGGATCGGATGCGTGACCAGGTAGGCCAGACGCAGGGGCGAGGCGTTCATGCGCGCGCTCCGTTCGTGGGACGCGCCGCGAGGATCTCCTCGCACGCGGTCAGGGCCTCGCCGACACCTATCCCTGCGATGCAGCGCTTGCGCTCCGCCACGCAGATCTCGAGGCCGCAGCCGGCGCAGGACACGTCGCGATGCAGCACCCGGTTGCCGGCGCCACGCGGAAACCAGATCCCAGGCTTCGCGCGCGCGCTGAACACAGCCATGCAAGGCGTGCCGACAGCGGCCGCGAGATGCATCGGCCCGCTGTCGTGCGTCGCCAGCATGCGCGCCGACCCCATCGCCAGGGCGCTGACGCGCGGGGCGACGCGCCCGCAGAGGTCGCGCACCGGCCCTTTCCAGACCGCCGCCAGCGCCGCGGCGCGCGCCCGGTCTGCCGGCCCGCCGACGGTGACCAGGCCGAGCGCCGGATGGCGCGCCGACAGCGCCGCCGCGAGCGCGACCCAATTCGCTTCGCCCCAGTCCTTGGCGTCAATCTTGGCCCCGGGGGCGAAGGCGACGAAATCGCCGCGGCCCGGAAAATCCTCGAGCGCGGTCGCGGCGGCGGCGCGCTCCGCGTCGGCGAATGCGAAATCCCAGAGCGCCGGGTCGTCGACCGATGCCGGTCCAAGCACCCGCAGCCGGCGCAGCAGGAACGCCGCCTCGCTCTCCCACAGACCGGTGGCGGGATCGAAGCCATGCACGCCCTCGGCGCCGAATTCGGGCATGCCGAGGACCGCGGCGACGCCGCAGCTGACGAAGAAGGCGAGATGGCGCAGCATGCGCAGCCGCGAACTGTGCTCGACGAGATAGATCAGCGCATCGGGCGCCAGGGTGCGGATCTCGCGACGCACCCGCGCCGCGGTGGACGCGCTTCGATCGGCCGGATCGTAATGCATGTAGCCATGGACGAGCCCGGTTCCCGCGAGGACGGCGTCCAGGTCGGTTTCCTGCGCGCTGCGCGGAACATTGGTCAGCACCACGCGACGGGCCGCAGGAAAGCTCCGCGCGATCAGCCGGAAACTGGGCAACGCCACCACCGTGTCGCCGAGGCTGCCGAGGCGGAAGATCAGCACCGTGCGCGCCGATCCGGGGACGTGGGCGCGGATCATCGAACGCCCGCGAAGGCGGCGTGGACCTGGCGCGCCCAGCCGCGCAGCCCGCGCTCGCCGCCCGGTGCGGCGATCCAGTCGCGCACCGGCACGACGAACCCGGTCTTCGGCCGCGACAGCACGGCATCGGGCAGCTTGCGGCGCGGCGCATCGGCCATCGCCCGCTTGTCCGGCGCCGCCGCACCGGCGGCGAGCAGCGGCGCGATCCGCCGCAGCAGCTCGATATCGACCAGGGGCGTGCGGATTTCCAGCGAATGCGCCATGCCCGCCCAGTCGGCGTCGCGCAGCAGCTGGTTGCGCATGTACCAGGCCGATTCCAGCAGGCTCACCTGCAGCCGCGGATCGCCGACGCCGCCGAGCGACGCGTCGAGTCTGGCGAGCGTGTCGAGCTCGGCCAGCCCGTCGCGGGCCATCTCGGGCGGCAGGATGCCCGGCAATTCCCAGGGCATGAACAGGCTGCGGCGCAGCAGGTAGGCACCGGCGACGCTGGTCCCGTATTCGAGCAGGCCGGCGTATTTCGGCGAGGTGAACGTCGCCGCGAGCGGCGCCGCGAGCGCGCGCAGCATGCCGCCCATCGGCGCCAGCGGCCGCAGCGGCGCCAGCGCGCGCGCGAGGCGCGGCACCTGCCGGAAGCTGGGATAGCTCGCGAACAGCTCGTCGCCGCCGAGGCCGGAAAGCGCGACCTTGAGCCCGGCCTCGCGCGCCGCGCGGGCGACGAAGAACGTGTTCACGCCGTCGACCGAAGGCTGGTCCATCGCGTCGAGCAGCGCGCCGCGCGCGGCGGCGAATTCGCCGCCGCGGATCCAGCGCGTCTCGTGATCCGTCGCATAGAGCTCCGCGACCTGGCCGGCGAGCGCCGTCTCGTCGTTCGGCCCGCCGCGGAACTCCTCGAAGCCGAGCGTCAGCGTGCGCAGCCGCGCGGTACCGGTCTCCGCCGCGAGACCGGCGATGGTCGTCGAATCGAGCCCCGCGGACAGGAAGACGCCGACCGGCACGTCGGCGATCAGATGGTCGCGCACGCTGTCGGCCAGGGCCGCGCGCAGCATCTCCGCGCGCGCGGCTGGCGCCGTCGGCGCCGGACCCGCCTCGCGCAGCGTCGCCGCGAGGTCGAAATGCCGCCGCCGCTCGGCACGGCCGTCGCGCCGCAGCAGCAGCGAGCCGCCGGCGGGCAAGGCGCGGATCCCGCGATGGAGCGTCCAGGGCTCCGGCACGCTGCCCCACAGGAAGAAGCCGGCATGGCCGGCCGGATCGGCGGCGGTGTCGATGCCGCCGCCCGCGAGCAGCGCCTTGACCTGGGAGGCGAAGCGCAACGTACCCGCGCCCTCGGCCAGGTAGAGCGGCTTGATGCCGTAGGGATCGCGCGCCAGAAACAGGCTCTGCGCCGCGGCGTCCCACAGCGCAAAGGCGTACATGCCGCGCAGCCGGCCTAGCATCTCCGGCCCGTGCCGACGCCAGAGATGCAGCAGCACCTCGGTGTCCGATTCGGTGCGGAACGCCGCCCCCTCGGCCGCCAGCTCGGCGCGCAGCTGCCGGTAGCCGTAGATCTCTCCGTTGAACACGACCGTCAGCGCGCCGGTGTCGTCGTGCATCGGCTGATCGGCCACGCTGCGCAGGTCGATGATCGACAGCCGGCGATGGCCGAATGCGACGCGGCCGTCTGCCGACACCCATTCGCCCGCGCCGTCGGGACCGCGTGCGACCATGCGGTCGCGCGTCCGCCGCAGCTCGCAGAGATCGGCGGGCGGGGCGCCGGCGCCGAAGGCGAAGATGCCGTTGATGCCGCACATCGCGATCTATTTCGTCAGCACGGCGAGGAAATTCTGCGTCAGCACGGGATGGCCGACCGCGCCGGTCTCGGCGCGCAGATAGAAGCGCAGCGCGGCGCGGATCGCCCGCCACGCGACCAGACGCAGCGCGCTCTTCAGGCCATGCGCGACCGGCTCGTCCTCGGCGAATTCCACCGCCGAGAAGCCGGAGGACAGCGCGAGCTGGGTGACCGATTCCGCGGTGAAGGCCATTTCGTGCGTGAGATCGCTGTAGAGCGCGGCGCCGGCGAAGGGCGACGCGCCGTTGGGCACATGGACGATCCAGCGGCCGCCGGGCTTGAGGACGCGCACGATCTCGTCGGTGAAGGCCAGGATCTCGTCGCGATCGAGATGTTCGATCACGTCGAAGGAGATGGCCGCGTCGAGGCCGCAATCGGGCAGCGCGCGCACGACCTCGAACATGTCGCCATAGCGCACGCCGTCGATGCCGAGCCGCTGCGCCGCCTCGACCTGGGACGGGCTGCCGTCGATGCCGCCGATGTTGATGTAGCCCATCGACCGCGCGACATGGAGCAGCGCGCCATGCCCGCAGCCGAAATCGAGGATGGCGGCGTCCATCCGGCGCGGGAAATGCCGCCGCACGAGCCGCGCGAGATAGGGCAGCCGCGGCGCCAGGCCGGCGAGCGTGGCCGGCGCGACCTCGGCGCCGGCGGCCTCGACATAGCGCCCGTAGATGCGCTCGCGGTAGCGACGTTGCGGACCGGTCATGACGCCCCCAGCCCGGCGCGGCCGGACAATCCGAGATGGCGCGCCAGATGGGCGCCCTGGTTCTCGACGAAGCGCTCGAAGCGGAAGACCTCGTCGACCACGCGCGTGCCGTTCACGCCCATCTCGCGTCGCCGCGCCTCGTCGCCGGCGAGCAGGCCGAGCGCCTCGACCAGGGCGCCGACATCGGCGGGATCGATGGCGATGCCGTTGGGACGCTGCGGGTCGATCGCCTCGACCGAACCGTCCTCGTCGCCGCAGACGAAGGGCACGCCCGCGGCGGCGGCCTCGAGCAGCCCCAGCGGCACGGCCTCGCCCAACCCGGGTCCGCCGCGCGCGATCAGGATCGCCACGTCGGCGGACGCGTAGAGGAAGGGCAGCGCGTCCTGCGGCACGAGCCCCGTCAGGAACACGCGGTCCTCGACGCCGTGGGCGCGGACATGCGCCTCGATCGCCGACCGGTCGGGTCCGTCGCCGACGACGAGATAGAGGAAACGCCGGTCCTCCATCCGGGCCAGCGCCTCGATCGTCTGTCGATGTCCCTTGTTGTTGTTCGGCGGGCCGGCCATGTGCGCGACGGTGACGCAGATGAAGCGGCCGGCGATGTCGCCGATCGCCGGGAAACGCCGCATGACCTCGGCCCGCGCCGCCGCCGCCGGCATCGGCCGGAAGAACGAGACGTCGACGGGATCGTAGAGCAGCCCGGTGGGCGGCATCCTGGGATGGAAGCGCGGCATGTTGTCGATCGTGTAGCGGCAATCGGCCAGCACGAGGTCGGCCTCGGCGAATGCGTATTCCCGCAGGCGCGGCAACGCGCACAGGATGTCGATGTTGTAGACGTTGAGCGCGTAGGGCGTGCCCTTCAGCCGCCGCGCGGCGAGGCCGAGCGCGGCGAGATAGACATGGTTTACCATCACCGCGTCGAAGCGGCGCGTGGCGACGGTCGCCAGGCCGCGCGCGACGGCGTCGAGCTTGCCGCGGAAGGGGATGCGGCGGTCGACCAGCCCGCGCTCGGCGAAGTCGCGCTGCTTGTCGAGCGACAGCGCGAAGACCTCCGCGCCAAGCTGGCGCAGCGCGCGGATCTGGTGGCGGCTGTAGGTCGCGATGCCCCCGACGCCCTCGATGTCGAAGCCGATATAGAGGATCCTCATGCGCCGCACCGGCCTGAAGGGGGACGTCGAAGAACGAGAGGCATGACGAGGCTATTCCGCACGGTCACTTGCGGGCGACGGCCAGCAGACACTGGCTGAAGATCGCGTCGCGCCCGCTCTCGCCGGTCTCGATCGCGAGCGCCAGGCGCATGACCCCGCGCAGGACCGGCCAGAGCGCGGCACGCGCCGCGCTGCGCAGACCGTGCGCCGCCGGACGGTCCTCGTGGCAGTCGACGCGCGCGAAATCGCAGGCGCGCAGCAGCTGGGCGATCGAGGCGCGGGTGAAGGCGTCCTCGGCGAGCACGTCCCAATAGCGCATTCGCCCGGCGAAGATCGCCTCGGCGTTCGGCAGGTGCAGGATGAAGCGCCCGCCGGGCCGCAGCGCGCGATGGACGGCGTCGGCGATCGCCATCTGCTCGTCCTTGCCGAAATAGTGGAACAGGTCGAAGAGCACGATCGCGTCCTGCGAGCCGGGCGCGAGCCCGTCCAGCGTCGGGCGCAGATCGCCCAGCTCGATCCCGGGAATTCCGAGCTCGCGCGCCGCCGCGACCTGCTCGGAGCTGGCATCGACGCCGCGCACCCGGCCATAGCCGAGATTGCGCGCCGCCCAGACCAGCGCGCCGTGGCCGCAGCCGAGATCGAGGATGTCGGCCTCGCGCGATGGAGGAAAATGGTCGCGCACCAGCCGCTCGAGATAGGGGCGCCGGCGCGCCAGACCGTCGCGCGCCCCCGCCACCGAGGCATGGGTGCTGACGTAGCGGGCGAGCAGTCGCGCGCGATGATCGCCGGGAGGAACGGACATGACGGGAGCGCCGGTCGGGTCGGACCGGCGGGGTTATAGCAGCGGCCCGCGCGCGGCGAAACCGCGCCGCTCACTCCGGGGCGCGACCGGCCTCGTAGGCCTGCAGGTGCCGCCAGGCCATGCGCAGCAGCGGCGCGTCGATCCCCGCCGCCTTGGCGCGCGACACCAGGTCGCCGACCACATGCGCGCCCTCGGTCGGACCATGGCGCTCGATATCGCGCAGCATCGAGGCGGCGAAGCGTGACCCCGGCTCGGTCAGCGTCTTCTCGGCCGCACCGAGCACCGCCGTCGACGGCGCATGCCCGGCCGCGTCGGCGATCGTCGCCACCTCGGCGAGGCATTGGCGCATCATGAGCGCCCCGCCTTCCGTGGCGATGATGCGGCCGACCGGCGCGCGCATCAGGCAGGTCATCGCCGCCAGCGGCCCGAGCAGGGCCAGCTTGTCCCACAGCGCCTGGATCGGCTCGTCCAGCAACCGGACCTCCACCGGACCGGCGCGGAAGGCCTCGGCGAGAGCGGTCACGGCGGGCGGGTGGCGGCCATCCCGGCCGCCGAACCCCAGGCGGTGGACGGCGTTGAGATGCCGGATCACCCCGTCCTGGGTCAGCGTTGCGGCGATATAGGCGACCCCGGCGACGGTCCGGCCGCTGCCGAAACGCGCGTCGAAGGCGTCGAGATGGGCGATCCCGTTGAGGAGCGGCAGGACGACGGTCTCCGCGCCCACCGCCGGCGCGATCGCCGCGATGGCGGCGGCAAGGTCGTAGGCCTTGCAGGCGACCAGCACGACGTCCCAGTGGTGCCCATGCACCTCGGTCACCACATGGGGATGGACCGCGAACCCCCCGAGCGGGCTCTCGACGACGATGCCGTCGCGCGCGATCTGGCCGGCGCGGCGCGCGCGCACCAGAAAGGACACCTTCGTCCCGGCCTCGACCAGCCGGGCACCGAAATAACCGCCGACAGCCCCGGCACCAAGCACGAGCACGCGCAAGGATCGATCCCTCCAACGCTGGACGGGGCAAGCCTAGCATCGTGGCGCGGCGGCGCATGCCCGATATCGCTGCGCCGCGCCGAAATAGGCCAGCGGGTCGCCGCGTTATCGCCCTTGAAGCAGGACGCCCGATCCTGAAGTGTGGCGGGCGTCCAGTCGCAGGTGGCCGTCATTCGCATCCTCCATGTCATCGCCTCGCTTGCCGAGCGCACGGGCGGGCCTGCCAAGGCCGCCCGCGAGATGGCGCGCGCCGTCGCGCGACGCGGCCATTCGGTCGCGATCTACACCACCGACCGCGAAGCCGAGCCGCGCGAGGGCCTGATCGCCGGCCTGACCTTCGCCGATGGCGGGGTCGAGATCCGTGTCTTCGCCCAGGGAGCGCCGCAGGCCCTCGCCACCTCATGGCCGCTCGCCGCCGCGCTCGACCAGGCCGTCGCCGCCGCGGACGTCGTCCATATCCATTCGCTCTACCTGTTTCCGGTCTGGGCCGCCGCCCGCGCCTGCCGACGCCACGCCAAGCCCTATCTGCTGCGCCCGCACGGGACGCTCGATCCGTTCATCCGGCGCCGCCATCGGCTGGCGAAGCGCATCCTGGGCCTGCTGTTCCAGGACCGCGTCATCCGCGAGGCGGGGGCACTGCACTGGACCGCCGCGGAGGAGGCGACCTTGGCCGCCCCGGCGACCCACGGCGCGCGCGGCGTCGTGATCCCCAACGGCCTCGACCTGTCCGCCTATGCGACCCTGCCCGAGCCGGGCGGTCTGCGCCGGCGCCTGCCGGAGACCGGGGACCGCCGCATCGTGCTGTTCCTGTCGCGGCTCAACTTCAAGAAAGGCCTCGACCTGCTGATCCCCGCCTTCGCGCGGGTGGCCGCCGCCCACGACGACCTCCACCTCGTCGTCGCCGGTCCGGACGACGGCATGGAACAGGCGGCACGCGGCTGGGCCGCCGCCCACGGCGTCGCGGGGCGCGTCAGTTTTCCCGGCCTGCTCTCCGGCACCGCCAAGCTGGAGGCGTTCCGCGACGCCGCCTGCTTCGTCCTGCCGTCCTATTCGGAGAATTTCGGCATCGCGGTCGTCGAAGCCATGGCCTGCGGCGTACCGGTGCTGATCTCCGACCGGGTGAATATCTGGCGCGAGATCGCCGCGGCCGAGGCGGGCCGGGTGGTGCCGCCGGAAATCGATGCGGTGGCGGCCGGGCTGGGCGCCTTGCTCGCCGACCCAGAGGCCGCGGCGGCGATGGGCGCGCGCGCGCGGGGCTTCGTCGCGCGACATTACGACTGGACCGAGATTGCCGTCCGGCTCGAGGCCGTGTATCGAGCCCTCGCCGAAGGCCGGGCGCCGCCGGCATGACCAGTCCAGACGCGATGCCGCCGACCCCCGTGCTGCCGATCTCCGTCGTCGTCCTGACCTTCAACGCTGCCGAGACCATCGGCGCGACACTGGCCTCCGTGCGCGACCTGAGCGCCGACATCCATGTCGTCGATTCCGGCTCGACCGACGCCACGCTCGCGATCGCGCGCGAGGCGGGCGCGACGATCCATCACCATCCTTTCGAGACCTATGGCGCGCAACGCAACTGGGCGATCGACACGCTGGAATTCGCGCATCCCTGGCAGCTGCATCTCGACGCCGACGAGCGCGTGAGCGACGGCCTCGCGGCCGAGCTGCGCGCGCTGTTCGCAGGCGACGGTCCGCCGATTTCGATCGCCGGCTACTACGTGCCGCGGCTCGTGCATTTCCACGGCCAGCCCATCCGCCATGGCGGCATGTGGCCGATCCACCACATGCGTCTGTTCCGCGCCGGGCGCGGACGCTGCGAGACGCGCAAATACGACCAGCATTTCTTCGTCGACGGGCCGGCCGGCAAGCTGGCCGAGCCGATGATCGACGACATCCGGCTGTCGCTCGCGGAATGGACGGCACGCCACAACCGCTGGGCCGATGCCGAGGTCGACGAGATCCTTGCGCCCGCGGCGGACGGCATCATCAAGCCTGGCACGGGCGATCCGGTGGCCGAGAAACGCCTGCTGCGCAGCCGCTACGACCGCGCGCCGCTGTTCTGGCGGGCTCTTGGCCTGTTCTTCTACCGCTACATCCTCAAGCGCGGGTTCCTCGACGGGAAATGGGGGCTGATCTTCTTCGTCCTCCAGACCTTCTGGTTCCGCTTCCTGGTCGACGCCAAGCTGTACGAGCGGCGCCAGCCGATGGCCGACCGATGACCGCCACCTGCCTGCTGTGCGACGGCGAGGAGTTCGGGGTCGTCGAGCCGGCCCTGCGCGACAACCGTTTCGGTTCGCCGGGAAGCTGGCGGGTTCTGGCCTGCACCGGATGCGGACTGTGGCAGACCGACCCGCTGCCGACCGCCGAGGAACTGCGCGCGCTCTACGAGCGGCACTACAATTTCGGCGGCGAGGACGAGACGGGCAGCGCCTGGGCGCGGCTGCGCGCGCTGTTCCTGGCCTCGCCGCTCTACCGGTTGCTGCTGCGCCTCGACGGCGACGTCTCGTTCCACGCCCGGCGCGGAGAAGGGCGGCTGCTCGACATCGGCTGCAACGAAGGCCGCGGGCTGACGATGTACGCCGCCAACGGGTTCCGCGCCGAAGGGCTGGAACTCAACCGGGTCGCGGCCGAGGCGGCCCGGCGCAAGGGCTTCGTCGTCTACGACGTCGACATCGCCGATCTGCGACCGAGCGCGCCCTACGATGTGGCCGTGCTGTCGAACGTGCTCGAGCACGCGCTGCATCCGCGCGGCATGCTGCAGTCGGTCCGCCGCATCCTGGCGCCGGGCGGCGCGCTGTGGATCAGCCTGCCGAACGCGGCGAGCGCGCTGCGCGAGCGCTTCGGCCCGGACTGGATCAACTGGCACGTGCCGTTCCACGTCACGCATTTCGACGCCGCGCGGCTGTCGGCGCTGCTGCGCGACACCGGCTTCGAACCGACGGCGGTGCGCAGCGTCTCGCCGGCGCTGTGGTGGGCGCAGTCGGCCATCGCGCGCGAATTCCCCGACGCCCCGCGCCGCCAGCGCGAGCCGGCGCGCGTGATCCCGCTGATGCTCCGCGCGCTGACGCTGGGTGCGGCCGAGCGCGCGGCATGGAACCGCGCGGGGCGCGGCGACTGCCTGATCGTCGAGGCGCGGCGCGCGTGAGGATCCTGCTCCACGACTATTCCGGGCACGCCTTCCTCGTGCAGCTCGCCCGCCAGCTGGCGCGCCATGGCCACCAGGTGCTGCATGTCCATTTCCCGGGCTTCCAGACGCCCAAGGGTGCGCTGGCGCCGTCGCCCGACGACCCGCCGGGCTTCGAGACGCGCGGCCTCGCCCTGCCGGGCGCCTTCGCCAAGTACAGCTTCGTTCGGCGGCTCGGCCAGGAGCTCGACTACGGTCGTCGCCTGGCGGCGACCATCCTGGACTGGAAGCCCGAGATCGTGTTCTCGGCCAATGCCACGCTCGATCCGCAGCACCTCGCATGGCGCGCCGCCAAACGGATCGGGGCGCCGTTCGTGTTCTGGGTCCAGGACATCAACTCGGTGGCGATCGCGCGGATCCTGTCACGCAAGCTGCCGGTGATCGGCCATCTCGTCGCGGCGCGCTACGCGGCGCTGGAGAGGAAGCTGCTGCGCGGATCGGCGCGCGCGATCGTCATCACCGAGGATTTCGTGCCGATCCTCGAGCGCTGGGGCGTGCCGCGCGCGCGCATCGACGTCGTCGAGAACTGGGCGCCGCGCGAGGAACTGCCGCCGCAGCCGCGCGACAATCCCTGGGCGCGCGCGCATGGCCTCGCCGACAAGCTGGTTTTCCTCTATTCGGGCACGATCGGGCTCAAGCACGATCCGGGCCTGCTGCTCGCCGCCGCCGAGCGCTTCCGCGACCGCCCGGACATCCGCGTCGTGGTGGTGTCGGAAGGTCTCGGCGCGGACTGGCTGCGCGCCAACGGCGCCGGGCTGCCCAATCTCGTGCTGCTGCCGTTCCAGCCCTTCGCCGATCTTCCCCAGGTTGTGGCCAGCGGCGACGTGCTGATGGCCGTGCTCGATCCCGACGCCGGCATCTACTCGGTCCCGTCGAAGGTGCTGACCTATCTCTGCGCCGGGCGGCCGCTGCTCGCGGCGATGCCGGCGGAGAACCTCGCCTCGCGCATCGTGCTGCGCGAAGCGGCCGGCCTCGTGGTCCCGCCGGGCGACCGCGCGGCCTTCATCGCCGCGGCCGAGCGCCTGGCCGCCGATCCGGCGCTGCGCGCGACGCTCGCGCGCAACGCCATCGCCTTCGCCGATCGCAGCTTCGACATCGCCAAGGTGGCGCGCCGCATCGAGGCGATAGCCCGGGCCGCTCTGGCCGGCTGAACCGGCCACCGCGTCAGTCGCCGCCGCGACGATGCAGCGCGATGCGCTGCGCCAGAAGCTTGTCGATGCGGCGGCCGTCCATGTCGACCACTTCCAGGCGCCAGCCATCGACCTCGACATGGTCGCCCGGCTGCGGCACGCGCTTGAGGCGGAACAGCACCAGCCCGGCGAGCGTGTGGAAATGGCGCTCCGGCGGCAACGCCAGGGGCAGGGTCTCGGCCGCCTCGACGACGTCCATCGCCCCGTCGAGCAGCCAGGACCCGTCCGCGCGCCGCGTCGCGCCCAGCGTCTCGGTCGCGCGGTCGCCCGGACCGGCGAAGTCGCCGGCGATCGCGGAGAGGATGTCCATCGCCGTCACGATGCCTTCGAAATGGCCGTATTCGTCGTGGACCGCCGCCATGCCGAGCGGTTCGGCGCGCAGACGCTCGAGCGCCTCGAGCGTGGTCAGGGAATCGGGTACCACAGGCAGATGGCGCAACGACGCGGCGAGGTCGATGGGACGGCCATCGAGCATCGCGTCCAGCAGATCCTTCGCCTGGATCACGCCCAGCAGCTTTTCGGGCGAGCCGTCGCAGACGGCGATCCTGGCATGGGCGCTGGTCCGCAAGCGTTGCTGGATGCCCTCCTGGCTGGCGGCGACATCGACCCAGTCGATCTCCATGCGCGGCGTCATCACCGCCTTGACCGGCCGGTCGCCCAGCCGCATGACGCCGGCGATCATCCGGCGCTCCTGGGGCTCGACCACGCCCGCGCTCTCGGCCTCGGCGATCAGCGAGCGGATCTCGTCCTCGGTGACCGTCGTCTCGCCTGCTGGGCGCGCGCCGCTCAGCCGCAGCAGCGCCTGGCTGGTCCGGGCGAGCAGCGCCACGAAGGGCGCGGCCACCAGCGACAGGATCCGCATCGACGGCGCGACCAGGCACGCGATGGTCTCGGCGTTGCGCAAGGCCAGCTGCTTGGGCACGAGCTCGCCCACGACCACCGACAGGAACGTGATCGCGCCGATCACGGTGCCGTAGCCAAGCGCGTCGGCCGCGCCCGGGCCCAGGCCGGATTCGCGCAGGAAGCTGGCGCTGCGCGCGCCCAGCGCGGCACCGCTGACCGCGCCGGCGACGATGCCGACCAGCGTGATGCCGACCTGGACGGTCGACAGGAAGCGGCCAGGATCGCGGTTGAGCGCCAGCGCATGCGCGGCGCCCCTGCGGCCCGCCGCCGCAAGCATCTGCAACCGGCTGCGCCGCGACGACACCACGGCGAGTTCCGACATCGCGAGGAACGCGTTGAGCGCCACCAGAAAGAGGATCGTCACGATCTCGACGGCGAGCATGGCTGGCGTCCTGAAGGCTGACCGGCGGTCAACGCGCGCCGTCGATCCCGTCCTCGGGATCGACGAGGCCGCGCCGCCAGCGATCGGCCGCCAGCCTTGCGAAGCGGATCAGGACGGCGCGGCGCCTGGCGGGTGCCAGACCGGCCTGCAGAGCAGCGGCTGGCCGGAGCGGATGCGCGCCATAGGCGTCGCAGACATAGAGGCCGGCCTCGGGCGGCAGGATGGCGACCGGGAATTCTGGCGCCACGGCGAAGGCGAACAGGTCGCAATGGTCGAGATAGGCCCGCCATTTGCGGTCGGCGCGGAAATCCTGCACCGAGGACTTGACCTCGGCGATCAGCACCCGCCCGGCGTCGTCGAGCGCCATGACGTCGGCCCGGTGCCCGGAGGCCAGCGGAACCTCGCTCAGGCAGCGCCACCCTTCGCGGTCGAGGCCGCGCATGAGCCCGCGGGCGATGCCGGACGCGTCGACGGGGACAGGAATATGTTTCGGGGAATGATGCGTCATGGAACGCCGGGAATCGAGTATAGCCCATTTCCGGCCGTTGCGGGGATCCGCATGGGGCCCCGCATCCGCCGGGCTTGCCGGCCGCCCGGTCCATCGGTTAGCGCTTCGAGGATGCGTTTTCTCCTCGTCGAGGACGACCCCGAGGTCGCCCGCTTCGTCATCAAGGGCCTGACCGAGGCTGGCCACGCCGTGGAGCACGCGCCCGACGGCCGCGAGGGGATCTACCGAGCCACCGGCGAGACCTTCGACGCGCTGATCGTCGACCGCATGCTGCCGGGCGGGATCGACGGCCTGTCCCTGATCGAGACCTTGCGCCGGTCCGGTGGCACGACCCCGGTGCTGATCCTCTCGGCGATGGCCCAGGTCGACGATCGCGTGCGCGGGCTCAAGGCTGGCGGCGACGACTATCTGACCAAGCCCTTCGCCTTCGCCGAGTTGCAGGCCCGGCTTGAGGCGATCCTGCGCCGCGGCGGCGCGAAGACCGTGGAGACCGTGCTGCGGGTCGCCGATCTGGAGCTCGACCTGCTGTCGCGCGACGTGCGGCGCGCCGGGCGCCGGCTGGACCTGCTGCCGCGCGAGCTGCGGCTGCTGGAATATCTGATGCGCCATGCGGGCCAGGTGGTGACCCGGACCATGCTGCTGGAGGCGGTGTGGGACTATCATTTCGATCCGCAGACGAACGTCATCGACGTCCATGTCAGCCGCCTGCGCCAGAAGATCGACAAGGGCTTCGCGCGGCCGCTGATCCATACGGTCCGCGGCGCCGGCTACAGCCTGCGCACAGAGCCGTGACCGGACCGCAATGAGCCCGGCGCCGGCCGTCGCCCGCTCCACTGTGCTGCGCCTCGCGATCGGCTACGCGGCGCTGTTCGCGGGTCTCGCCCTGCTCCTGGCCGGGTACATCTACTGGCGCACGGAGAGCTATCTC
>JBIKXN010000290.1:0-5176 GCA_044355765.1 Alphaproteobacteria bacterium | reverse complement strand
TGGCGGTCGAACGAGCGCAACATGGAGATCCTGCGCATGCATCTCGCGCGCGAGCGCGAGGCGCGGCGCGGCCCGGTGATCGACGCCGCGACCTGAACGCCGGGCGCGCCCGGCGCTACAGCGCGTCGAGCGCGTCGGCGAGACCGGCCGCGTCGACATGCCCGACGACGCGGTCGGCCACGGCGCGGACATGCTCAGGCGCGTTGCCCATGGCGATGCCGAGCCCGGCGGCGCGGATGAGCTCGAGGTCGTTGTCGCCGTCGCCCGCCATTGCGACGCGCTTCAGGTCGGGCAGGCCGTAATGCGCCGCGACGCTGTGTGCGGCGGCCAGCTTGGACACGCCGCGCGCGGTGACCGACGCGAAGACGAGACCCGGCATCGTGGGCGCGCCGGCCTCGTGGAGATCGACCCCGGGCATCGCCAGCGTCGCCGCGCGCGCGCGCGCCCAGGCCTCGCCGTGACGGGCGACGAACTGGACTCGCACCGGCGTGCCCGGCGGTCGCGACAGGTCTATCGTCTCGACGGTCCGGCGCAGCATGCGCGCATGCAGGGCGATGTCCGGGGTCTCGCGCCGGACGTAGTACCCGCCCTGCGCGGTGTAGAGCTCGAGCTCGAGATCCTCGGCGCGCGCCAGGTCGAGCATGGCGGCGCACAGCTCGGGCGGCAGCTCGGATGCGCTGTGAACGTCGCCTGCCCCGCCCAGGATGACGGCGCCGGAATCGAAGATGTGCAGCCCGTCCGGATCGAGTCGCCGCGCGTAGTCCAGCGCGGCCCCGACGCCGGAACGGCCGGTGCAGATCGCAAGGCGCAGGCCGCGCCCCCTGGCCCTGTCGGCTGCATCCCAGACGCGGGGATCGACGCCGCCCGCGCCATGCAAGGTTCCATCGACGTCGATGAGGACGAGATCGATCATACGGGCATCTCCATCGTGAGCCGCGCCCGTCTCAACCGTCGCGACGCTGCTGCGCCACGATCTCGGCGAGACGCCGGTCGGTGCCGTTGAGTTCGGAAAGCCGCGCGCCGGCCCGCAGCAGGTCCATGTTGCGCCTTTCCTCTTCCTGAAGCGCGATGGCCCGCCGCGCCGCGGGCGCGACCTGATCGGGACGCAGCACCAGGACGCCGTTGTCGTCGGCCAGGATCGCGTCCCCCGGCAGGACGGGCACGCCGCCGCAGCTGACGGGTACGCAGAACTCGCCGTGCTGGAACAGGCGCTTCGTCGTGACCGTGCTCAGGCCGCGCGCCCAGACCGGCATGCCATGGGCGCGCAGCTCGCCTATGTCCGTGACCACGCCGTCCGCAACGATCGCGCGGCATCCTGCCGCCTGCGCCGCGAAGGCCGCATAGCCGCCGAACACGGCGTGGCGCTGGTCGCCTGCGCGATCGATCACCAGCACGTCGCCGGGGCGTATCCGGCCGATCGCGTAATGCACGACGGCGGCATCGGGCACCGAGACGCGGACCGTCACCGCCGTGCCGGCGACGCGCCGTCCGGGCACCAGCGCCCGGATCCCGGGATCCATGAAGCCGTATTCGAGGAAATGCCCGATCGTCGCCGGCTCGGCACCTGCGAGCAGGTCGATCGCCGCCGGGTCGATCTGCGGCGGCAGGTCGTTCAGAACGAACATCGCGTCCTCGCTCGGTTCGCGCGTCGGTCAGATCTCGCCGATGCGGCGCAGATGACGCTTGAGCGACAGCAGTCTCTCGTCGCGGGCGCGGAACAATTCGTCGGGTGATCGGCCTCCATAGTCGAAGAACCCGGCCCCGCCCATGACGCCGGTCCGGCCCGCGTCGACCAGCCGGTCGAGCGTGGCGCTGCGCGTCTGATCAGGCGCCAGCTTGACAGTGGCGTTGGCGAGCGCGCGGCGCACCAGATCGAGCCCGGTGAAGTCGGCCTTGCGCAGATGCCCCAGCAGCGGGATGCGCAGCGCGAGGCCATGGATCACCGCATCGTCGATGTCCTGCGCGCTCGCATAGCCTTCGTCGAGCAGGAAGAACACCTCGCGGGTGAGCGCGGCCTGCAGCCGGTTCGCGACATAGCCGGGGATGAATCGCTGCAGCACCACCGGCTTCTTTCCCCAGCCGGCGTATAGGGCGCGCAGCGTCTCTATCGCCGCGGGATCGGTCGCCGGACCGCCGACCAGATCGACGAGATCGACCAGATACGGGGGCGTGTACCAATGCGCGATCAGCGTGGTGCGCGCGCGCGACGCCGGCACCATGGGGAAGATGTCGAGATAGCTCGTGTTGCTGGCGATCAGCGCCTGCGCGGGCGCGCAGGCGTCGATCCGGGCGAAGAGCGCGCGCTTGACCTCGGGATCCTCGACCACCGCTTCGACGACGAGGTCGCTTCCGGACACCGCCGTCTCCAGATCCTCGACCACGGCGATGCGCGCGCGCGCCGCATCCGCCGCCGCGCGGTCGATCTCGCCGCCGCCGACCAGGGTATCCAGCGCCGCGTCGATCAGCTCCGGCGCCTTCGCACGCGCCGCGGATGAAACGTCCTGCAGCACGATCCGGCATCCGCCCAGTGCGTGCACCAGCGCCAGCGCGTGCCCCATGATGCCGGCGCCAAGCACCGCCACCGTATCGATCGGCTTCGTCATGCGATCCCCTTCTGTCGCCGCCGTGGGCGGACGCGCCGCGGCGCCGGCGGTTCCGGCGCGCGCGCGGCGAGCGCCGCGATGATCGCCGCCATCGTCTGCTGGTCAAGCCTCGCGATCGTCGCGGCGAGCAGATTGGCGAGTTCGGTGGCCTGCGCCGAGAGACCCGAGGTATCGACCACGACGCGCGGATCCGACAGGGCCGCGAGGCGGTGCATCTCCTCGTAGTCGTCCCAGATCAGGTGGAAATACTCGCAGATCTGCACCACCAGCGCCGGGGTCGGCCGGCCGCGATGGCCATGCTCCAGCGCCGAGAGATAGGCGGGCGACAGCTGCAGGTCCGCCGCCATGCGCTTGAGGGCGATCGCCCGGTCGCGCCGGAGCGCGCGCAGCTTGAGCCCGAAAGGCGTCACGCCGCCGGCTCGGGCCGCGCGCGGCGCAGATATGCATACCACGCGCCGTCGCCGCCATGGCGCGCATGTGCGGTTTCCAGTCGCAGCACCCGCGCCGCATGCGGCCCCGACTGGATCCAGCGCGGCAGCATGCGCCGCAGAACGCCGTCGCCGCCGCTGCCCTTGCCGGTGATGATCAGGACCAGGCGCGCGCCGCGCCGTACCGCGCGACCAAGGACGTCGTCGAGCGCAGCATGGGCCTCTGACTGGGTCATTCCGTGCAGATCGAGCCGGATGTGGGGCGCGATGTCGCCGTTACGCAGCCGTTCGAGCGTGCGCCGGTCCATTCCGGGCGCGGCACGCGGCGCCGGTACGGCAGGCTGTGGCGTCTGTGGAACTGTCTGCGTCGGCGCCGGGCTGGTCCGCGCGGGCGCGGCGGCCTCGGCAGGCGTGGTCGCAGGAGCGGGTACGACGGCGCGGCGGCGGCGCTTGCGTGCGCGGCCCAGCGGCTTCACGTCGGCCGTCGCGCGCGCCCACAGCGTCGCCTCGTCCGCCGCCACGCGGCGGCGCGCCTCACGTGACGCGCTCATCCTCGACGACGATCAGATGCAGCCGCCGCGGGCCATGCGCGCCCATCTCGATCTTCTGCTCGATGTCGCCGGTCCGCGAAGGGCCGGTGACCAGGTTGACCGTGCGCGGCATGGCGGCAGCGACCAGCGCTCCGTCGCGCGTCGCGCGCAGCCGGTCCCACGCGTCCTCGAGCGGTCCGACGACGCGCGAGGCGGGGAGCACGACGACATGGGTGTCGGGCAGGAAATTCATCGTCGCCGGAGACTGCGGACCGGACGCGATCATCAGCGTCGCGGTCTCGGCCACCGCGGCGAATGCGGAGGTGACGCCGACGCCTTCCGCGCCGGACGGCTTGCCGCGCATGACGCGCAGCATCGGGGCGGCCGCCCACGGCACGCGATCGAGCGTCGGATCGGGGCTCGCCTCGATCTCGGCCGGCAGGTTCTGGCTCTTGAGATAGGCGGCGAGCGCTGCCGGCACCGCGTCGAGCGAGGCCACGCGCTCGACGCTGCATGCGACCGCCCTGGCCTGGCGTTCGAACAGGTCGAGCAGCCCGGCGCGATCGAGGCCCTGGGCGCGGGCCGGCACGGGCCCGCGCGGTCGCGACGACAGACGCGCCTCCAGCGCCGCCGCGCGCTCGGGCGGCAGCGCGTCGCGCTTGAGCGACCTGCGGATGCCAGAGAGAATCTGGGCGCGCGCGTCGCTCATGTGCGGCCCTTCGCGCGCTGCTTTTCCCACCACAATTCCTGAAAGGTCTTGCCCTGCGGCGCCGGGAATTCGCGCGTCGCGGTCCAGCCGCCGGCCAGCGGCAGGTTGAAGAAGCTGCCCTGCCGGCGACCGAGCCAGCCCAGCGCCGACATCGCCGTCGAGGCCATGAAGTGATAGAGCGGCGGGCGCTTGGCGAACCAGGCCCAGACGCCGAGGCCGAAGCGCGCGACTCGCGGCGCGAGCCCGCGGTCCCATTCGCGCGCGCGATAGTGGCGCATCATCTTCGGCAGCGGGATGCGCATCGGACATACGCTCTCGCATTTGCCGCAGAAGGTCGATGCGTTGGGCAGCGGCTTGGCGTTCTCCACACCGATCAGGCTCGGCGTCAGCACCGCGCCCATCGGGCCCGGATAGACCCAGCCATAGGCATGGCCGCCGACCGCGCCATAGACCGGGCAATGGTTCATGCAGGCCCCGCAGCGGATGCAGCGCAGGATGTCCTGGAATTCGGTGCCGAGCAGCGCGGAGCGGCCGTTGTCCAGCAGCACGACATGGTATTCGCCCGGACCGTCGAGATCGTCGGCGCGCCGCGGTCCGGTCGAGAACGTCGTATAGACCGACATCTCCTGACCCGTTGCCGACCGGCCGAGCACGCGCAGGATGGTCGAGGCATCCTCCAGCGTCGGGACGATCTTCTCCAGGCTGGCGAGCACGACATGCGCCTTGGGCAGAAGCTGCGTCAGATCGCCGTTGCCCTCGTTGGTGACGATGACGCTCGAACCGGTCTCGGCGATCAGGAAATTGGCGCCGGTGATTCCGACATCGGCGTCGAAATAGCGCTGGCGCAGGATACCGCGCGCTTCCGCGACCAGCGTCTGCGGTTCGGTCAGGTCGCGTTTCGCGTCG
>JBIKXN010000289.1:0-5185 GCA_044355765.1 Alphaproteobacteria bacterium | reverse complement strand
GTCGTCGCAGGAGAGTTGGAGCGGCGCGCTCGACATCGAGCATGCCGCGTCTCGGCACGCGCTGGGGCGCTCCGCCTTCGAGGATCTCGTCGATCCGCTGGTGGAGCGCAGCCTGCGCATCTGCCGTCAGGTCCTCGCCGACGCCGGCGTCGCGCCGGGCGAATTGTCGGGCTGCGTGCTGGTCGGGGGCTCGACGCGGGTCCCGCTGGTGCGCCGACGGCTGGCCGAGTTCCTCGGCCGTCCGCCGCTCGGCGACATCGATCCCGACGAGGTGGTCGCGGTCGGGGCGGCGCTGCAGGCCGAGGCCTTGACCGCCGGGTCGGACACGCTGCTGCTCGACGTCACGCCGTTGTCGCTCGGCATCGAGACGATGGGTGGGATCGTCGAGAAGATCATCGACCGCAACACGCCGATTCCGGTGGCGCGGGCCCAGGAATTCACCACCTACGAGGACGGGCAGGCCGCGATGGTCATCCACGTGCTCCAGGGCGAGCGCGAGATGGTGGACCAGTGCCGCAGTCTCGCGCGCTTCGTCCTCGACGGCATTCCGCCCATGGTCGCGGGGGCGGCGCGCATCCGCGTGTCCTTCGCGGTCGACGCCGACGGGCTGCTGACCGTCGCCGCCGAGGAGCGGATGACGGGTCGTCAGGCGCGGGTCGAGGTGAGGCCCAGCTACGGCCTCAGCGAGGACGAGATGGCGCGCATGCTGCGCGACTCGCTCGACAACGCCGAGGACGACATGGCGGCGCGGCTGCTCGCCGAGGCGAAGGTCGAGGCGCGGCGCACCCTGAATGCCGTGCGCGCGGCGCTGGCCGCCGACGGGGAACTGCTCGACGGGCCCGAGCGCGCCGCGATCGGGGAGCTGGCCGCGGCGGTGGAAGCCGCCCTGGCGCGCCGCGACCGCGACCCGGTCCTGGCGGCGGCCGAGGCCCTCGAGGCAGGCACCAAGATATTCGCCGAACGGCGCATGGATCGTGGTATCCGCGCCGCGCTGGCGGGCCGGTCGATCGACCGGCTGGACCTTTGACGTGGCTGGACGCGTCGTCCGGCGACAGAGCGAGACGTGGAGAAACCGATGCCCAGGATGACATTCATCGAGCGCGACGGGACGCGCCGCGAGGTCGACGCGCCGGTCGGCCTGTCGGTGCTGGAGATCGCGCACCGCAACGGAATCGATCTGGAGGGGGCCTGCGAGGGCTCGCTCGCCTGCTCGACCTGCCACGTCGTGGTCGACGCCGAGGACTTCGAGCGCCTGCCCGAGGCCAAGGAGGACGAGGAGGACATGCTGGACCTCGCCTTCGGCCTGACCCATACCTCCAGGCTCGGCTGCCAGATCATCATCACGGAGGAGCTCGACGGCTTGACCGTCAGCCTGCCTTCGGCCACCCGCAACATGATGGTCGACAAGCGCTGATCCGGGCGGCGCCGTCGCGAGGACGAGGATCGCCATGAAGAAGCTGCTCTGGACCGACGTGCACGAGATCGCCATCGCCCTCGAGGAGGCGCATCCCGACGCCGATGTCGTGAACCTGCGGTTCACCGACCTGTGGAAATGGGTGCAGGCGCTGCCCGGCTTCGCGGGCGATCCCAGCAAGTCGAACGAGAAGATCCTCGAGGCCATCCAGATGGCCTGGCTGGACGAGCGCGGCTGATGCGTCTCGACGCCGTACCGGCGGGGGCGCGCGTCGTCGTCGCCATGTCCGGCGGCGTCGACAGTTCCGCCGTGGCGGCGCTGCTGCACGAGGCCGGATACGAGGTCGTCGGCGTCACGCTGCAGCTCTATGACCATGGCGCCGCCACCGGACGCAAGGGCGCGTGCTGCGCCGGCCAGGACATCCGCGACGCGCGCGACGTCGCGGCGCGCCTGGGCATCGCCCATTACGTGCTCGACTACGAGAGCCGCTTCCGCGATGCGGTGATCGCCGATTTCGCCGACAGCTACGCGCGCGGCGAGACGCCTGTCCCGTGCATCCAGTGCAACCGCTCGGTCAAGTTCCGCGACCTGCTCGGCGTCGCACGCGATCTGGGCGCGGCGGCGCTGGCGACCGGGCATTACGCGCGGCGCGTCGGCGGGGCCGTCGGCGCAGAGCTCCACCGCGGCGCCGATCCGGCGCGCGACCAGAGCTATTTCCTGTTCGCCACCACCCAGGCCCAGCTGGATTTCCTGCGCTTCCCGCTGGGCGAACTGCCCAAGGACGAGACGCGACGCCATGCGGCGCGGCTGGGCCTCGCGGTGGCGGACAAGCCAGACAGCCAGGATATCTGCTTCGTGCCCGACGGCAATTACGCGCGGCTGGTCGAGAAGCTGCGGCCCGAGGCGATCCGGCCCGGCGAGATCGTCGATCTGGCCGGCGCCGTGCTGGGCCGCCACGACGGTACGATCAACTTCACGGTCGGCCAGCGGCGCGGGCTGGGCATCGGCGGCGTGGCAGAGCCGCTCTATGTCGTCGCGGTCGATCCCGGAAGCGCGCGCGTCGTGGTCGGTCCGCGCACCGCGCTCGCGCGGACGGAACTCGAGGCGACCGGTTTCAACTGGCTGGGCGGCGATGCCGCGCCCGATCATGTCGGCGACGTCGCGGTCAGGATCCGTTCGGCGGCCGCTCCGGCGCCGGCCAGCCTGGTCCTGTCGGCCGATCGCGCCCGTGCGACCATCGCCTTCGCGCAGCCCGAATACGGTGTCGCCGCCGGCCAGGCGGCGGTCGTCTATCGCGGCGAGCGGGTGCTCGGCGGGGGCTGGATCGCGCGGACGCCGGCGGCGGTCGCGCCGCGTGCGCCTCGGCTTGACACCGTCGCGAGCGAGCGCGTATAGGCACCGGTCTTCGCGCGGGCGTCGCCCGTGCGATGCGGCTGGAGCGGCGTAGCTCAGTGGTAGAGCAGGGGACTCATAAGCCCTTGGTCGGCAGTTCAAATCTGCCCGCCGCTACCAGCGCACAGGATGCGGTGCGGCGGCATCGCCCGCGCAAGGTCATGACGCAACCGCGCACGTCGCTCACCGATCCGCTCCCCATCCTGCCCGTTCTGCCCGCGCCCGGCGCAGGCCGCATCGGCATCACCTTCTGCCCGGGCAAGATCGATCCAGCGGCGACGCCGGCGCCCTGGCGGCGCGACCTCGCCGCCGATCTGGACGCGATCCGCGACTGGCGGGCGGCGGCGGTCGTCACGCTCGTCGAGACGCGAGAACTCGACATGCTGGGCGTGCCGGACCTGGGCGCGCAGGTCGCGCGTCGCGGCATGGCCTGGTTCCATCTGCCGATCGTCGACATGGCGGTTCCCGACGCCGCCTTCGAGACACGCTGGGTCCACGCCGGCGCTGCGCTGCGCGCGCTGCTGGTCGATGGCCGCGACATCGTCGTGCATTGCCGCGGCGGCCTCGGTCGCGCCGGCACGATCGCCGCGCGTCTGCTGGTGGAATTCGGCGTCGCGCCCGACGACGCCATCCGCATCGTGCGTCGCGCGCGTCCCGGCGCCATCGAGACCGTGGCGCAGGAAAACCATGTCCGCGGGCTGAGGCCGGGGTGAACCGGCAGGCCCGGCCGAAGAGCACGACGACCAGGTCGCCGCTACACCACGCAATGGGACACGATCTCCTGGACGCGCGCGGCCTGACGGATGTCGCGCGCGCCTCCTTCAGGCGCGTCCGGTGTCGTAGCGGGTCGCGTTCCAGATACCGGCGGGTTCGCGGATCAGCCGGCGCAGGCCGGCGCGGTCCAGCATCGCCTCGGTTTCGCGCTGCGCGGCGTCGAGGACCTTCGCGGTCCTGACCGATTTCGGCTTGCCGCCGGAGAGCAGGACCCGGCCGTCGACGATCACGGTGTCGACGTCGGCGCCGTTGGCGAAGCAGACCAGGCGGAAGACCGGCATGTTGAACGGGTAGAGATGCGGCCGCGCGAGATCGACCAGCACGATATCCGCCTTCTTGCCGACCTCGAGCGAGCCGATGTCGTCGTCCATGCCCAGCGCGCGCGCGGCGTCGATGGTCGCCATCTCCAGGATCTTGCCCGGCGGCATCAGGCTGGCGTCGCGGAAGTGACGTCGGTGGTAGTGCATGCATTGCTGCATGTGGCGGAACATGTCGCCCGAGCGATCGGGCGCGGTGCCGTCCGAGCCCAGCGCGACCACGACGCCGGCGTCGATCAGTTCCGGCGCGGGACAGCGGCCATACACCGAGGCGATCGCCGAAGGATTATGGGCGATCCGGGTGTCGGTCTTCGCGCAGAGCGCGATCTCGGCCTTGGTCAGGTCGGTCGAATGCGAGAGCAGCGCGTCCGGCCCGAGCAGGCCGATGCGATGCGCGAAGGCGACGCTGCCGCGCTGGTGACCGTCCTGGGTGAAGATCGTGCCCTGCTCGCGCGACAGGGCGCGCGCGGCCTTGGCTTGGCGGATCGCCTCGTCGAAATCGACCGCCGCCATCGACCTGCGGTGCTCGGCGCGCAGCGTCGGAGTCAGCATCGCGATGTTGAGCCGGCGGCCGTGCCTGCCGTGCCAGGTCCCGATCAGCGTCCGGCAGGTCGCCAGCTGGTCCTCGAACGACACCATCCGGTTCCTGCGGCGCTTGCCCTCGACGCGGGCATAGAGCCTTGGATGGGGCGGGCGCGTCGGCCCGATCGCCACGACGCTGCGCGTGCCGACTTCGCGTACGCCGTCGCAATGCGCGTCGCAATAGGACGGCTCGTCCGTGCGCATCACCGAATCGCCGCCGCCCAGCAGCGATACGCCCGTCGTCACGCCGAAGCGCAGACGCTCGAGCGCCGCGAGCTGCGCCTCGGCGCGCCAGAAGCTCTCGGGCGAGGCGGTCGTGTAGACCTTGTGGCACGCCTGATACCAGAGATCGCCGCGTCCGCCGCCCATGGTCTTGATCAGGCCGTGGCCGGCATGGGCATGGGCGTCGATCAGGCCGGGGATCACAGCCTTGCGGACGGCGTCGATCGTCCGGCGGGCGGGCCACGCGGCCGCCAGCTTCTTCGTCGGTCCGACCGCGACGATACGGTCCTTGTCGATGGCCACGGAGCCGTCGGGGATCACGCGTCGCGCGCCGTCCACCGTGATCACGACGCCGTTGTCGATCCTGAGGTCGATCATTCCCGTCTCCGTTCAGGCTGGTGCGCCCGGAAAGCGGGCATGGATAGTCTCGAGCCGCGGCACCAGCCGCATGAGCTCGCGCGTGTAGCGATGCGCAGGCGCTTCG
>JBIKXN010000288.1:0-5193 GCA_044355765.1 Alphaproteobacteria bacterium | reverse complement strand
GGGATCGACGTTGTAGATGGCGATCGGCGTGAACATCGTGTGGTTGATGTCCGCCTGCCCCATCATCTTCCACTGGAAGTAGTTGTAGACGATGCCGAGCGTGTAGCCGTCGGGGCGCGCGGTCGCGATCTGCGTGTGGCCGACGATGCCGCCGCCCTGGCCGTTGTTCACGACGTTGAAGGGCTGCTTGAGCTCGTCCTGCAGCTGCTTCGCGAGCAGGCGCGCAGTGCCGTCGGTGCCGCCGCCCGCACCCGCCGGCACGATGATGGTCACCGGTCGCTCGGGCCACGCCGCCTGCGCGGTCGCGGCCATGGCCAGCACCGACAGCGCTGCACCGGCAATCACGGTCTTCAACGAAACTCGCATGTATTCCTCCCGAACGCGGATTGACTATGCGCTCAGGTTAGGACGGCTCCCGCCGAGGCGCCAGTCCGGCGTTCGCGCGTCTCACCCGAAATCCGTCCAGGCGGGCAGATCGATCGCCCGCCCCTCGCGCGCCGAAAGTTCAGCGGCCAAACCGATGGCCACCGCCTTCAGGCCGTCGGCCATCGAGACCTCGACCGCCGCGCCGTCCAGGATCGCACGCCGGAAACCCAGATGCTGGAAATAGGTCGAGCCGTGATGGTCGCCCGCTGCGAGAAGGTCGCCATCCACGTCGACGACACGCCGCACCGGCGCCTTTTCGGCGCGCGGCGAGACCTCGATCTCGGCGCGGCGCTCGAGCCCGCCCGGCCAGAACCGCGCCGGCCCGGGAATGAAGATCTCGGCGCGCCCCGCATTGCCCGTCGCGGTGACGATCTCCTGCCAATAGGCACCGTCGGCGAACATGCACAGATCGAGCATCGCCCGGCGTCCGCCGCGGAAGTCGACGACGACGTAGGCGTTGTCGACGATGTCCGGCACCTCGCCTGCGTAGCGCTCGTCGCGATGATTCACGTCTGCCGCCGCCGATGCGTAGACGCGCACCGGTTCGTCGCCGACGATCAGCCGCATGAGGTCGAAGAAATGGCAGCATTTCTCGACCAGCGTGCCGCCGGTGCGGCGCGCGAAGCGGTTCCAGTCGCCGACCTTGCGCAGGAACGGATAGCGGTGCTCGCGGATCGCGAGCATACGCAGGTCGCCCACGGCACCGTCGCGCAGCACGCGCCGCAATTCCGCGACCGGCGGCATGTAGCGATACTCCATCGCGACCCAGACGGGCGCGCGATGGCTCGCGGCCGCGCTCGCGAGCGGGGCGATGTCCTCGGCGCGGGTGCAGACCGGCTTCTCGACCAGAACGGGCAGCGCGCGCGGCAAGGCGAAGATGTCGCTCAGGATCGGCGCGTGGGTGTCGTTCGGCGAGGCCACGATCAGCGCGTCGATGCCGCCCGCCGCGAGGAGCGCGCGATGGTCCTCGAACGCGAGCGGTGCCGTGCCGAAGAGCCTCCGCGCGTCGGCGGCGGTCCGCGCCCGCGAGCCCGCATCCGGATCGCTGAATGCGGCAAGGGCGGATCCGGGAATGAGCGCAAGGTTGTGCAGATGCTCGCGCCCCATCATCCCCGCGCCGATCAGCCCGTAACGCAGGACCTTGGACACTGGCGCGGTCAAAGCTTGCCCGCTGCCTTGCCGACGAGGCGGGTGGTCGAGTGGCCCTGCTCCAGATCCACCAGGACGACGCGGCCGCCCCAGGACTGCACCTCGCGCGCGCCGACGACCTTGTCGATCGTGTAGTCGGCGCCCTTGACCAGCAGGTCCGGTCGGAGCTGCTGGATCAGGGCCAGCGGCGTGTCCTCGGGGAAAATGACGACGCCGTCGACGCTGGCGAGCGACGCGAGAACCGTGGCGCGCGACGCCTCGTCCTGCAGCGGGCGATCCTTGCCCTTGAGCCGCTTCACCGACGCGTCGGAATTCGCGCCGACCACGAGACGGTCGCATGCCGCCCGCGCCTTGCGCAGCAAGGTGACATGGCCGGGATGGAGGAGATCGAAGACGCCGTTGGTGAACCCGACCTTGAGGCCCAGACGCCGCCAGCGTTCGACCTGCTCCTGCGCCTGCGCGGCGGAGAATATCTTCGCCTCCGAGGCGAGATTGGCTTCATGCACCAACTCGTGGCGCAACTCGTCGGGATGGACGACCGCGGTCCCGATCTTGGCGACCACGATGCCGGCGGCGACATTCGACAGCATCGCTGCCCGGCCGGGCTCGGCACCGGCGGCGAGCGCGGCGGCGAAGGTGGCGATCACGGTATCGCCGGCGCCCGAGACGTCGAAGACCTCGCGCGCGAGCGCCGGCAGCGTGACGCTGCGCCCCTTCGCGCGCACCAGGGTCATGCCGTCCTTGCCGCGCGTGCACAGCAGCGCATCGAGGCCGAGCGCGCGGATCTGGCGGCGGGCGGCGCGCTCGATCTCCGCCAGGGACTCGGCGGGCGATCCGCTGGCGACCGCGAGTTCGTGCCGGTTGGGCGTAAGCAGCGCCGCGCCCTTGTAGCGCGACCAGTTGCTGCCCTTGGGATCGACCAGCACCGGCTTGCGCGCCTTGCGGGCGGCGGCGATCGCCGCGCGCGTCGTCACCTCTCCGAGCACGCCCTTCGCGTAGTCCGAAAGCACCACGATGTCGCAGTCGCGGACCGCCTCCTCGACCAGACGCTCGAAATCGCGCGCGGTCTCGGCCGAAAGCGGCGCGGTAGATTCGGTGTCGGCGCGCAGCATCTGGTGGCCGTCGGCGACGAAACGGGTCTTGATCGTCGTCGGACGCTGCCGGTCGACGAGCAGATGCGGCTCGAGATTGGGCGAGCCTCCGACCAACCGCATGACGTCGTTGCCAGCCTGGTCGCTGCCGACCACGGACAGAAAATGCGTCTGCACGCCCAGGCTGACCAGGTTGCGCACGACATTGCCCGCACCGCCGAGCATCGACTGCTCGCGCTCGACACGGAAGATCGGGATCGGAGCCTCGGGGCTGATCCGCTCGACGCGCCCATAGACGAAACGATCGAGCATCACGTCGCCGATGCAGAGCACGCGAGCCGTCGGCAGTCTTTCGATGAGACCGGCCAGCGCCGTCTCGTCGCCGCGCCCGCCCTTCGCCATCTTGGAACCCGTCATGGAGCTTCCCTGATTGTCCATTGCCGCGGCCGCCCCCGCGGCGATCGCCCGTCAAGCGCGCAGCGGCTCGAGGATCGACACGTAGTTGGCGACGGCGGCACCGCCCATGTTGAACACGCCGGCGAGCCCGGGGGTCGGAACCTGCATCGGCCCGGCCGCACCAGTCGCCTGCATCGCCGCCATTATGTGCATCGACACGCCCGTCGCGCCGATCGGATGTCCCTTGGCCTTGAGCCCGCCCGAGGCGTTGACCGGCAACCGCCCGGTCTTCTCGGTCACGCCATCCAGCGCGATCCGGCCCCCCTCGCCCGGTGCCGCGAGCCCCATGGCCTCGTACTGGATGAGTTCGGCGATCGTGAAGCAGTCATGCGTCTCGACCAGCCGCAGATCGGAAACCGCGGTGCCGGCGGCGCGATGTGCGGTCTGCCAGGCCCGCGCGCAGCCTTCGAAGGCGACGATATCGCGACGGCTCATCGGCAGATAGTCGTTCACCTGGGCACGGGCACGGAACGCGACCGCCTTGCGCAGGCGCAGCGCCGTCTCGACGTCCGCGAGCACGAGCGCGGCGGCGCCGTCGGACACCAGGCTGCAATCGGTGCGCCGCAGCGGTCCGGCGACGAGCGGGTTCTTCTCCGACACGGTGCGGCAGAACTCGAAGCCGAGATCCTTGCGCAGCTGGGCATAGGGATTGTCGACGCCGTTGCGGTGGTTCTTGGCCGCGATCCGCGCCATGGCGTCGGACTGGTCGCCGTGGCGCTGGGCGTAGAGCTCGGCGATCCGGCCGAAAACGCCGGCGAAGCTCATGCCTTCGCGGTCTTCCTCGCGGACATAGCTCGCCTTCATCAATATCCCGCCGATCTGGTCGCCGGGCGTTTCGGTCATCTTCTCGACGCCGACCACCAGCACGATGCGCGCGCGGCGGGCCTCGATCGCGGTGATGCCCTGGTGGATGGCGGCGCTGCCGGTCGCGCAGGCGTTCTCCAGCCGCGTCGACGGCTTGAAGCGGAACGCGTCGTCGGCCTGCAGGACCAGCGATGCGGGGAAATCCTGCTTCACGAACCCGGCGCCCATATGGCCGACCATGATCTCGTCCACGTCGCCGGCGGCGAGGCCGGCGTCGTGCACGGCCTGCACCGCGACCTCCCCGATCAGTGCCTCGAGATCGAGCCCCTCGCGCTTGCCGAACCTGCCGTGGGACCAGCCGACGATGCATGCGGTCATTGGGGACGTCCTCCGCTCGGGATGTCCGTCGCGCGCGCGATCCGCCACGCGAGCGGACGGTCGGGAAAGCCGACGACGCGCGTCCGGCCGGCCGGCAGCGGCGCCGGCGGGTCGCGCTGCTCGCGGACGAGGGTGATGCGCTCCTCGTTGGGCGGCATCCTGTAGAAGCGCGGCCCGTTGAGGCTGGCGAAGGCCTCGAACCGGTCGAGGGCGCCCTCCTCGTCGAAGACCTGCGCATAGGTCTCGATCGCGGTGCCGGCGTTGAAGACGCCAGCGGCGCCGCAGGCGCATTCCTTCGCCTCGATCGAATGCGGCGCGGAATCCGTGCCGAGGAAGAATTTCGGGTCGCCCGAACAGGCGGCGGCGCGCAGGGCCAACCTGTCTTCTTCGCGCTTGGCGATCGGCAGGCAATAGAGATGCGGCCGCACGCCGCCGCGGAAGATGTCGCTGCGGTTGATGACCAGATGGTGGGGCGTGATCGTCGCGGCGACGTTCGGCGGAGCGCGGCGGACATACTCGACCGCGCGACGCGTCGTGATGTGCTCGAGCACGATCGGCAGCCGTGGATAGCCCTGCACGATGCCGTCCAGCACGTCGTCGATGAAGACGGTCTCGCGATCGAAGATGTCGACCCCGGGACGGGTGACCTCGCCATGCAGCAGCAGGGGCATCCCGATGCGCTCCATCGCGGCGAAGACCGGTGCGAGGCGCGACAGGTCGGTCACGCCATGCGCCGAGTTGGTCGTCGCATGGGCCGGATAGAGCTTGGCCGCCGTGAAGATGCCGCCGCGCCACCCCGCCTCGATGTCGGCAGGATCGGTGACATCGGTCAGATAGGCCGTCATGAGCGGCGTGAACCGGACGCCGGCGGGCAGCGCAGCCAGGATCC